>JANNHX010000328.1:0-2846 GCA_031404615.1 Chloroflexota bacterium | reverse complement strand
CCGTTCTCGCCCAGGACCGGACCGCCACGGAGCTGCATCAACCGGCCCCCGCCGAGAGCAGTGCCGCGTCGAAGCGCAGGCGGTCCACGCGGCGGTCCCAGGGGTCGAGCCACGGCACGCCCAGCGCCCGGAAGAAGTCGGCCTCCTCGGGCGTCGGCACGACCTTGCCCAAGTGCAGCACGCGCCCGTCCTCGACCCGCCGGAACCACCGCTTGCAGTCGGTGACCAGGCGCGTGTTCCAGTCACCGGGGCCTGTGCGCAGGGCGAAGATGCAGCCCCACTGTTCCGCCGTGGTGATGAAAAGATCCACGGGCATGCCGCGGTAGACGAGGGCCTTGTAGGCGTCGCCCATCCGCCGGCCGGTCTCGACCGTCCCGTCCTTGCGGTGGATCTCGACAGGGCGTGGAGCGAGGTCGGGCCGCGCCGCGAAGAGCCGCTCGCTCAGGACTTCCTCGTCTCGCTCCTCGTCCCAGAGCAGGTTCGTGACCAGCCGCCGCTCGATGCGCGGGATCGCCACGATCTCGATGTCGTGGACCTCGCCCTTGCGCCGGCGGATGCTGCCCGCGATCTCGATCCGCTCGCAGGCGTCGGCGAGCAGCCTGACGAGCTCCGTGGCCACCGCGTGGGCGTCGGCCCAGCGGATCGCGGCGCCGGCGCTCACGACGGCACCAGCCCGCGCGTCCACTCGGCGACCACCTCGTGGTCCTGCGCGGGGCTCACCTCGTCGATCATGTCGAGCTCGGCCGTGAGCTGGCGCGCGCCCGCCCAGGCGTCGAGCCGCTGCATCGCGGCCTGCATCGGGCTGCCCAGGTACATCTCGGCCAGCAGCGCCGCGGAGTCCGTGAAGATCGCGGTCGCCATCCGGTACATCAGCTCGGTCACGTGGTGGCCGGCGTCGGGCCGGAACTCGGCGGGGTCCAGCAGGATGTAGAGCAGCTTCCCGGCCCCGACGAAGTAGCCGGCCTCGAGGTGTGCCGAGCGGCCACACGGCAGGACGAGAACGCCGGCGTCAGCCCAGCGCATCGCCTCGAAGTCCGACTCGAACCCGGCTGCAGCGATCGGGTGGCCGAGCGCGGCGACGTACTGATCGGCCGACCACGAGGGCCAGTCCGGATCGATGTCAGACCAGCTGAACCCGAGGTGATCGCCGCCCGGCGGGTGGCGGAAGTCGTAGACCTCGTGGCCCTGCACCCGGAGGTTGCGGACGATCTCAGGCTGGTGCGGGTTGCGCCAGGACGACGCGACGTAGAGCTTCACCGGACCCGCCGCGCGTGCTGCGGGTTCCGCCGCCGGGCCGAGCGCTGGTCAGCCGTAGGCGCCGTCAGCGCGACGAGCCCCGCGGCGAGCGCGACGAACAGCGCCGCAGGGAGGGCGCCGGCGAGCGCGAGCCCGCCGGCGATGAGGAGAAGGACGTAGCCGGCCAGGGTGGCGGTCATCTAGGCCAGCGGGGCGTGGGGCTGCTGGCCGTTGGACCGCCGCCGGATGGGGGTGGGCTCGGGCGCGTCGAGCGCCTTCTCGACGATCTTCGTGACCACGTCCGTGAGGAGCCACTTGGCCTCCTCGACCGGCTGCTCGGGCTCCAGCGTCTGCTGCTGCGCCTTGGGTGCCCGGAACGCCGACCCGTTCTCGTCGAACAGGCGCAGCTGGCGGTCGAGCTCGGCGATGTCGGCCTGCCAGGCGCCGTACTCGCGGACCACGAAGAAGAACTCCTCGAGGTCGTGCCGCTCGACGCGCAGGCCGCCCTTCTCGGACATCGAGCCGTGGCACAGCTCGTGGGCGACCAGCGCCTCCTGCTGCTCGGCCGTGAGCCCGGCCCACGCCCAGTCGCGGACCTCGACGACGGCGTCGAAGCCCGACAGCCCGTGGTAGAGCGGCGGCGTCTTGCGGAACTTGGCCATCGCGTCGAAGCGCCGGTCGTCGCGCCGCTTGGAGCCCGTGACCATGACGTAGCCGAGCGTGAAGTTGCTGGTCCACCCGAACTTGGTCGGGAAGAACCGGATGAGCCGGTGCGCGACCGTCGCGACCACCGGGCTCTCCTCGTAGACGACGGGGGCGGACGGCGCCTTGGGGGCGCGCGGACGACGGGCCATGGGTCAGCCGCCCTTCGCGGCCGCGGCGGCGACCTGCTTGTCCGTCCAGACCGTGGTGCGGGAGACGCCGAGATCCCTGGCGATCTCCCGCTCGCTCTTGCCCGCCCTGGCCAGCTCGGCGACCTTGCGCCGGCGTTCCTCGACTGTCATCGGTTCCTCCTAGCTCACGAGCTCGACGACCGAACGCCGGCCGCGCTTGCTCACCTGGTAGACCGCGTCCCCCGCCTCGGCGAGGTCGGCGTGGTGCGAGATGACGAGGACCCTCGCGAGATCGCCCTCGTGGGCGAGGACGCGGAGGATCTGGCCGAGCGCGCGCCGGTCGGTCTCGTCGAGGCCGTCTGGCTCGTCGATCGCGAGCGAGGCGATGCGGGCGCCCGCGCGGCGCGCGACGATGCGCGAGAGGCCCAGGGACAGCGCGAGGCTCGTGGCCATGCGCTCGCCGCCCGAGAGCATCCGGACGTCGCGCTCGCCGAACTCGTCGCGGTAGAGGATGTCGAGCGCGCTGATGACGCCCTTGCCATCCTTCTTGGCCCGCTCGGTCCGGACCGACACGGTCGCGCCCGGGATCAGCGTCTCGAGGATCCGCTGGGCCTCGGTCTCGAGCTCGGGGATCACGGTCTCGATCACGCGGCTCGGGATGCCGCCGTCGCCGAACGCCTGCGCCGTCTTGCGGATCTTGCCGACCGCGGTCTTCGGGATCTCCTCGACGAACTCGAACGCATCGGGCAGCCAAAACTTGGCGAAGTTCGGGGCGAG
>JANNHX010000327.1:0-1638 GCA_031404615.1 Chloroflexota bacterium | reverse complement strand
TCCTGGTCCTGGTCCTGGTCCTGGTCCGTCATCGTCAGCCCTCCGGCGATTCGGGCTTGCCGACGACAAGGGCCGTCGTCGCCCGCTCGATGCGCAGGTAGCGCTTGCGGTGGTAGAGGAGCGGCGGGGCCGCCGGCTCGTCGAGGGCCAGGCCCCGGACCGCGCCGACGTAGAGAAAGTGATCGCCGACCTCGAAGCGCTCGGTGACCTCACACTCCATCGCGGCGATCGCGCCCTCGAGCAGCGGCAGCCCGGTCTGGCCCGGCCGCCAGGCCGCGCCGCAGAACGCGTCGCGGTTGGGCGTGACGTTCGCGCCGGCGAAGCAGTCCGAGAGCCACTGCTGGTCCTCGGCCAGGACGTTGACCGCGTAGCGGCGCGAGGCGTCGATGGCCGGGACGATGAACCGCTTCCGGTCCAGGGCGATCACCACGGTCGCGGGGTCGAGGCTGACGCTGGTGAGCGCGTTCACCGTGATCCCCTGGGGCCTGTCCCCGTCCAGGGCGGTCACGATGGTGACGCCGGTGGCGAACTGGCCCATCACGGTGCGGAAGTCGGCGATCGAGACGTTCACGGGTGCAGCATAGCCGGGCGTCCCCGGCGGACTCCGCGGTGATGCTCAGGGGCGGGCGAAGGGCTTGTCCGTAGCCTGCCGAGCGGCCTGCCCGGACCCCTGCCGCACGGCATAGGGCGGTCGCTGGATGACCACCGGTTGGGACGATCGGGCTGTGCCGTCCGACCCGGGTGGCGGCGCGCTTTTGTACCGGACGACCGGTGGGCCGGTCGAGCGATGTCTGGGATGGTGGTCGCGGAGTCAAACATCGACCCGGTCCCCGCTCCCTTGCGGAGGCTCACGACTCCTCATATCGCCGGCCGGTCCGGCTCGCCCCCTATGTCCCTCTCCCGTGTGACCGGGCGCCCGCGAGACGGACAGGAACCGGGGCGAGGCAAGTTCGAAGGAGCCTGGAAGGGGTACCTCGAGTGCATAGATCATCGACAGGAAGCTCCAGCACCCCGCGGTGGCGCGGCAAGCGAACTCACAGGATCGTCTCGCTGACCCTGGTGGCGCTGCTCGTCGCGCCGGTCTCGGTGCTCGCCACGAGCGGCATCAACAGGACCTGGGGCACCATCTACCCCACATCCGCATCGGACAACAACGCCAGCTGCACCCTCTGCCACGGCGCCGGCGGCGACACCGGCCTGCTCAACGGCTACGGGGCGGCTGTCCTCGCGGCCGGCACCACCGCGACCGGGTTCCGGAGCCTTGAGTCGCTTGACTCGGACGGCGACGGCACCACGAACATCGCCGAGATCAACGCGGGCACGCAGCCCGGCTGGCGCACCGGGGCGACCAACACCCTGTACGACGTGGCCAACGGAACGACCGTGGTCCTCTCGAATCAGCTACCTCCCAGCGGCATCGGGCCGATCGACCCGCCCGCCGCGACGCCCGTCCCGACCATCGCGCCGACGCCGGTCCCGACGCCTGTGCCCACGCCCGTCCCGACCATCGCGCCGACCCCGGTGCCCACGGTCGCACCGACGCCCGTGCCGACCAGCGCGCCGACCCCGCTCCCGACGCCAGACCCCCCGCCCGAGCCGACCCGCGCGCCGACCCCGGTCCCGTCGCCAGAGCCGCCG
>JANNHX010000326.1:0-6049 GCA_031404615.1 Chloroflexota bacterium | reverse complement strand
GCTGGCTCACGCTCTCACCTCTGCTATCAATGCTAGCAGAGCAGGGTTTAGGGTGGTCGTCGCCAGCATAGGCAGCGGCGCTCACCCGGCACTCGACGGCACGTGCCGGCGGCTATGCTCGCGGCGCCATGCCCGCCTTCCCATTCGACTTCCGCATCCGCACGCCCGATGGGCCGCTGGGCCGGGCCGTCGCATCCGCGTGGTACGCGCGGGGCACGATCCCCTACCGGCGCGAGAAGGTGGCGCCCACGGGGTCCACCGTCGCGGTCATCGTGCTGGGTGACCCGATCATCGAGACCGCCGGCGGGTCCGGGTCCGTCCCGGTGCGCGCCGAGCGCGGGTTCCTCATTGGGCCGCACGACCGGCCGGTCACCAACGAGCCGACCGGCGAGACGTTCGCACTGGGCATCGTGACGACACCCGTGGGCTGCCGGGCGGCGCTGGGCCTGGACCCGGCAGCCATCGCGGGGCGCGTGCACGAGCTCGCGGCAGCCTGGGGGCCGACGGCCGGGCTGCGTGACCGTCTCCTGGCCCTGGCGACCTCCGGACCTGGCAGGGAGCCGGACCCCGAGGCGATGCTGGATCTCGTGGTCGCGCGGCTCGCCGCGGACCTGGACCTCGACGACGCCGGCCTCGACCGCTGCGAGCGCGCCGTCGCGATGCTGGCCACGGACCCTGCCCGGCCAATCGCGGACATCGCCGCCGCCGCTGGCGTCTCGCACGGGCATCTGGACCGGGAGTTCACGCGGATCGTGGGGCTGTCGCCGCGCCGGCTGGCCAGGCTGTTGCGGGTGGAGCGGCTGCTCGAGACCATCGACCTCGATGCCGACGCCAGCGTCCCGTGGGCGGACCTCGCCGCGGACCTCGGCTGGGCGGACCAGTCGCACATGATCCGCGACGTCAAGCGCCACACCGGGTCGTCGCCGTCGGCCTATCTCGCGGCACGGCGGGCGTTCGTGGCGGGGGCGCCCACGGACGAGTCGGCGAGGTTCGTCCCCGAGCCCATGTGAAGTCCGTCCAAGACGCCGCGCGGCGGGGCGGCGAGGATGCGCGCCATCCAGCGCCCCACCCCGTCGGAGAGCCAGCCCGCCATGCCCGATCCCGCCGCCGCCACTGCGACCCAGCTCCGCAACATCGAGGTCGCCACGGGGATGAGCGTCGCCGCGTTCGCGGCAGCCGTCGCCGAGCGTGGGATCGAGGGCCACGCGAACATCGTCGCGTTCCTCAAGGCTGAGCACGGCCTCAGCCACGGCAACGCCAATGCCGTGGCGCTGCGGGTGCGCGAGCTCGCCGCCGGCGGACCGGCCACGTCCGACACCCTCCTGGACACCCAGTACGCGGGCTCGAAGTCGGCCGTCCGCCCGGTCTACGAGCGGCTGGCCGCGGTGGCGGTTGAGCTCGGCCCGGACGTGGAGATCCTCGTCCAGAAGACCGGCGTGGCGTTCCGGCGCCGCCGGCAGTTCGCGGTGGTCCAGGCGGCGTCGGCGAAGCGCGTGGCGCTGGGGCTCAACCTCGGCGCGGCGCCCGCAGACCCGCGGGTGGTCGCGACGCCGGGTGCGATGTGCGCGTTCCGGGTGGACCTGGCGGATCCGGCGGCCGTCGATGGGGCGGTCGAGGGCTGGCTGGCCGAGGCATACGAGCGCGCCGGCTGAACGACGGGGTTCGGGCCGCGGGTGGCGCCAAGTCACCACCGACTCCCTGGGCCCATCACCACGGGGAGCTCGCCAACCCGCCGAGCGTGGCCGTGAGACGAGCTCCGTTCGGTGGTTGCCGCCCGCAGTCAGGGACGACTTGCCGCCGGCGAGAGCCGCCGGAGCAGCGCCCAGCCCCGCGGCGAGAGCTCATAGCCGGGGCTGTGGCTGATCGTGAGGCCAAGGCCCTTGAGCTTGCGGACATCGATCTTGAACGACGGCGTGTCGCGGCCCATCGAGGCCGCCAGGTCAGGCGCCCGAACGTGCGGCCGGTCCCCGATGAGCCGCAACGTCGCCCGTGTCCACGCCCCGTGCGAGCTCGCCGCATCCAGCCGGTCGAGGCGGGCCACGAGAGCCGCGACCGCCGCGTCATCGAGCACGGAGTCCTCGCGCAGCGCGATCCGCGGGTCCTCGCCCGCGAGATGGATCCGCACGCGGTAGCAGTCCCCGTCCGACTTGAGCGCCAGGAACGCGACGATCTCCTCGCGCCCGGCCGCGCCTGCCCGGCGCGCGTCGGCATCGGTGACGTCGTCCGGCTCGATGCGCTCCACGGCCTCGATCGAGAGCACGCCGATCGCGGTCCGCAGCGTCCCGCCGGCCTTCACGGTCGGGCGGCGCTGGCGACGGAAGGCGGTATCGACCTCGCCGGCCGCGATGCGGCGCAGGGTGTCCTGGCGGAGCAGCATCGGGCCATCGTACGGACGCGCGATCCGCCCTGCATGGACGGGTCGTCGTGGCCATGCCCGACACCTGGCCGCCGCGGTGCCCGGTCGGAGCGCTCAGAGGCCTTGGACCAACCACGGGACGCGGATTGAGGCAGGGTGAGTCACCCGGCCCGAGAGCTTGGCACGGCTGGGTGCCAGATCGCCACCTCACGTGCAGAGCTCGGTGCAGAACCCGCCGATTCTGCGATGAGGTCTGCGGCAGCACCCCCGATCTGGCACGGAGCCGTGCCAGGGGAGGAGGCCGGGCGATCGGCGTGGCCGATGCGTCCCTCGTCGTCCTCGCGGCTCGCGACGGCACCCGGATGGTCGCCACCCTGGGCCGGCGCCGCGTCGACGTCCTGCGCGCGCCCGGTGGACGCTTCACCGTGGTCCCGCAGGAGCCGGACCGGCCGACCGGCTGGCCTCGCCACTCAGCGTGCCGCGTTGTTGACCTCGTCGGCCGCGCCCCCGATCAGGCCGCCCAGGAGCAGGTACCAGTCGGACGTCCCGTCCTTGGTGCCGTCCGGGTTCCAGACCTCGAGGTCGGCCTCGGTCGTGGTGTCGTCCGCGGCCGGGTAGACGTTGGGCGCGACGCGCATCAGGCCGCCCGCGGCGTTGAGCCGCTCGATGGACGCGCGGAGATGGCGCGGATCGTCGGGCACGAGGGCGGGCGCGATCGCCAGCCGGTCACCGATGAGCTGGCGGCGGGCGGCGCGGATGGCGGCCGGGCGGGCGTCGGCCAGCGACTCGTCGAACAGGGCGAGGGCGAGCGAGCTGTCGAACGTCAGCCCGCGGCGCCACAGGTGGGTCGTGCCGGTGACGAGGATCGCGTCGTCGACGATGACGGTGGTCGAGGCCATGTGGAGCGGCCGGCCGGAGCCGGCGGTCGGCGTGAACAGGACGACGTTGCCCGGCGCCGCATCGAGCAGGGCCTTGAGCGCCGCGCCCACGCCGGCCTTGCGCACGGCCTCGAGCTTCTTCGGCTGGCCCGGGAGGAGCTTCTCGGGAACGCACAGGATCACCGTGAGGCCCGGGCGCTCGTCGAGGCGGCTGGTGATCGCGCCCACGAGGTCGATGTCGCCGTTGGCGGCGCTGAGGGCGTCGATGGCGGGCGTCTCGAGGTAGACGTGGTCCTCGGCACGGTCGATGGCGGCCTTGATGGCGATGGCGGCCTGGGCGGCGCCGTCGCGGGTCTTGACGACGACCCGGTCGACGGCAGCGGCGAGCGTGTCCTCGTCAAACGTGGCGGTGTCGATGACGGGGTCGAGGTCGATGCCGGTCGCGGTCTCGATCGATGCCTTGAGGTCGAGCCAGGCCTGGCCGGGCGCGAAGGCCGGGAACGCGGCGACGTAGGCGCGCACGGTGGCATCGCCGGTGACGCCGTGGGCAATGGTCTCAAGCACCGCGCCGAACGCCGTCGTTCCGCCCGGGTCGGCCGGCGTGTTGACAGGCCGCTGGGCGATGCCGACGAAGGCCGGGAGGGTGACCGCCTGGCGCTCGCGGAGGAGCATCGCCAGGCCGCCGGCGAGCGGGCCCGCGACCGCGCCACCCGTGCCATGAATCTCGGCCGTGGCGGGGACGCCGGGATGACCCAGCTGCGCGGGGATGGCCTCGTGGCTGACGGCTCGCCCGGGCGTGGCGCCCACGACGCCGGTGCCGCCGTCCGGGTCGAGCGCGGCGACCTCACGCCGCTCCTGGGTGGGCAGGGGGCGCCCGAACTGCGTCACGTCGTTGACGAGGCCGTTGCGGGTCCGGTGGAGGACCGTCGCTCCGTTGGTCCCCACGGGCCCGGTGGCGTCGATCGTGTCGCCGTCGGGGGTGTCGGCCCAGGCGGGGGTCGTGACGATCACCTGATCCCCTGCCGCGACGACGTTGCGCAGCGCGCCCGCCGAGCAATCCGAGTCGTCGAGCGTGGCGGGATCCACGAGCGCGTACGTGCCGCCGGTCTCGTCGCCGGGGACGACGAGGAGGGTCTGGCCGCCACCGAGCTGGCCGCCACCGCGGGCCAGGGAAGCGCCCTGCTCACAGATCCACGCGGTCAGCCCCGCCGGCAGGTTGCCCGGGAGCGCCGGGAGCGCCTCTTTCGCACCGGGGACGAGGGCCGGGCGGTCGAAGCGCTGCTCGATGGAGTAGCGGGCGCCGACGTCCGTGACCACGAGCGCGTCGAAGCCCAGGCGGAGGGGCGGGTCCGCGGGGTCGGTTGGGGCGGCGGTGCCGTCGGGCAGGCTGGTGACGGCGAAGGCGCGGCCCGAGGCGTCGGCGCGGCCGCCGCCCCCGTCCTGGCGGAAGCGCAGGCCCGTGGTCGTGTCGAGACCCTGGGTCCAGACGCGGACCCAGGCGTTAGCCGGCAGGCTGCCCGCCGGGAACCGCACCACGACCTTCTGCCCGCCGACGGTGCCGCCCGCGGGGGTTCCTTCGCCGCGAAGCGGATGCACGGTGAATTCGAGGCTGTCAGGCAGCGACCCCGACCCGAGTGACGGCGCCGTGAGCGAGCCCCAGTCCGCGTCGATGACCGGCGAGACCACGACCGCCGCCGCGCCGGCCGTGAGCGCCGCCGTCACCTGCGCCGTGGCGGCATCGGTCGTGGCGAGGAACGGCGTCGAAACCGTGTCACGCAGCACGTTGACCCGGAGGCTGGCGCTGTTCTGGGCCGCGTCGTCGCGCCCGACCCCCGCGAGGTGGCTCTCGAGGTCCGCGACCGCGATGCGCGCGAAGTCGCGGGTGATCGCGGCCGGCCACGCCGCGCCGGCCCACCCGGCGAAGAGCGCGGTGCCGGGTGCGCCCCCTGCGGCATACGTGCCGTTGGGCAGGAGGGCGAGGCGTGGGATCGGCATCAGGTCCGGGTTGGGGGCGGCGGACACCTCGACGGACGGCGCCGCACCCAGCGTGAACAGCGACGGTGCGCCGTCGACGGCGGTGAGCCCGGCGGTCGTGAGACGCCCCTGTTGGGCCGCGGGCAGCGGGCCCTCGTTCGGCGTGCAGAACAGGACCGTCTTCGCGGCGTCCACGGCGGCCGTCCGCTGGTCCGCGGCGTCGTCGAGCGCCCACAGGTTGTCGAAGACGGCCGAGCTCGCGAGGAACGCCCACCAGCTGGCCACCGCACCCGGGTCGAGCGCACGCCCACGGTCGTCGAAGGCCCACAGCGTGGTGGCGATCGTCGCGCCGGTCCGGTTCTTCACGATCACCGCGTCGGTCTTGGGGCGGTGGAGCTCGGTGACGGGCTTCTCGCCGTTGACCAGGGTGCCGCCGTCCTCGAGCGTGAGCCCGAGGTACAGCGCGCGGTCCGCGTCGGACGCGAGGACCGCCGGGAGGTCGGCCTCGCGGAGCTGCCCGATCGCCGAGATGGACCCGGCGGATGCGGCCGGGATCGCCAGGGCCAGGTAGCGGACCGGGGGTCGCCCGGGGCTGTCGGCCGGGACGGCGTTCCCGTCGGGCGACGGGACCTGGTTGCTCAGCGCCGCGAGCCGCAGCTCCACCTCGGGCAGCAACGTCAGGAGCACGACGAGCTCGTCGTCGGCGAACGCGACCTCGCCGTCCGCCCCACGCAGCGGCGCGAGCACCGCCGGCCGCGGATCCGCCGCGAACGCGTACGAGACCACGCCGCTCGCGCCCGCGTGCCACTCCATCCCGGCCGCCAGGGAGACGGCGACGGAG
>JANNHX010000325.1:0-4711 GCA_031404615.1 Chloroflexota bacterium | reverse complement strand
CGATCGAAAAGCTGCCCTCCGTTTCGAAATTGAACGTGGTGTCGTCGCTGATGCCTGCAAACGCATTGCCCGCGTCCCCATGACCTCGCCGCGCCGGCGGCTGCCGGCCCTGTGTCTCGCCGCGCTCCTCGCGGGCGCCTGCGGCGGGGAGCCCGACGTCACCGCGGCGCCCTCGGGCGACACCGCGTCCGCGATGCCCGAACCCAGCTCGGCCTTTCCGGAGCGCCCGTACGCCGACGTGGCGTGGCCGGCCGCAGGGTCAGCCTGCACCATTGAGGGGTACGCCGGCCTGCTCGGGCGCATCGAGGCCACGACCCCGCGCACCGTCCGCTTCACGCTCTGCGCCCCGGACGGCGCATTCCCGGCAAGGCTCGCCCACCCCGCGCTGGGCTTGATCGACGCCGCGGCGGTGGACGCCGTCGCGGCCGACCCGGCCGCGGCGCGCACCGTCGCCGGCGCGGGGACGTTCCGCGTCGATGCCTGGAGCACCGAGGGCGACGTACGCCTCGTGCGTGTCGGGGCAACGGGCACGGGTGCGGGTGACGCGGCCACGGCCGCACCCTCGCCCGATGGGTCCGGCTCTCGGGCCCCAGGGGCGCCGCCGCCCGTCATCGTCCTGCGCTGGGCCACCTCCTCGGGTGAGCGGACGGCGGCCCTGCAGGACGCGGAGGTGGACGGCATGGACGCCCCGTCGCCCGCGGACGTCGAGGCGATGGGGACGCTCCCCGAGCTCGCCGTCGTGGACCGGCCCGGGCTCGCGACCGCCTACCTCGGGTTCGGGTCCGGCAAGGCGTTCACGAAATCAGCCGTCCGGCGCGCCTTCGCCCAGGCGCTCGACCACGCGGCACTCGCGCGCGCCGCCTTCCCCGCCGGCTCCGCAGCGGCGACGCACCTTTCCCCATGCTCGGTGCCGGCCGGCTGTGCGGGCGAGCCCTGGTACGAGTTCAACGGACCCGCGGCGGTCGCCGCCCTCGATGCGTCGGGCTTCGACATCGGCGCCGCCATCACGCTCCACGTCCCGGACGCCGCGGTCCCGGGGATCCCGGACCCGGCGGCTCTCGGGGCCGCGGTCGCCGCCCAGCTCAAGCAGAGCATTGACGCCACCGTCGTGATCGAGGCGGTACCCGCGACCGAGCTCGCGGCGGCGGTCGCCGATCAGCGGCTCAACGGGCTGTACCTCGCTGGCCTGGCCTCCGTGCTCGCGGACCCGTCCGGGTTCCTGGACCCCCTGTTCGGCAACGGCGCGCCGGGCATCGCCGCCGAGCGAGGCAAGGGGGTCGCGGCCGCCCTCGCCGACGCGGCGGACTCGATGGATGCAACCGCGCGATCGGCGGCGTTCGCCGAGGCCAACGACGCGGTCCGCTCGACGGCGCCGATCGTGCCGCTCGTCCACCCGGGCTCCACCGCCGCGTACCGCTCGGATGTCGCCAGGGTCGCGGTCTCGCCGATCGGCACGGACCCGCTCGGGGCCTTCGTGCCCGGCGACCGGCGCCAGCTCGTGGTCATGGCGCCAGCGGAGCCCGGCGGCGCGTGGTGCGCGGCCGCATCCACCGCGCCCGCGGCGCTGCGCCTGTGCGCGCTGGTGACGCCCGGCCTCTACGCCTTCCACGGGGCGAGCCTGGACCCGGTGCCGGCGCTCGCGACCCGCTGCACGCCAAGCGCAGGCGCGACCGTCTGGACGTGCCGGCTGCGCGCCGACCTCGAGACGACCGACGGCCGGCGCCTGGACGCGAGCGACGTGGTCGCAAGCCTGGGGGCGCAGGCCGACACCGGGAGCCCGCTGCGCGCGGCCTTCCCGGGCGGGGCCTTCTTGGCCTGGGACGAGCTGTTCGGCGCGGTGCCTGCGGGGACGCGCTGACGAGGATCGAGCGGGGCGCCCGACCTACTTGACCAGGATCCGCTGCATCAGCATGGCGCGCTCGGCCAGCGGGCCGATCTCGCGGCGCGCGACGGCGTACTTCTCGAGCCCGGCCGCCAGTTGCAGGCTCCCGGCCGAGATCCCGGCGGCGTCGGACGCGGTGATGGCGTCGCGCAGCGTGGTGGCCCCCGCGAGCATGTCCGGGAACGCGGCCTCGTACGCCTTCGCCGCGGCGGCACTCTCCGGGTAGCCAGCGATCCGCGGAACCTGCGCCTGGAGCTTCTCCATGAGCGTCGCGAGGCCGTCGGCCGCACCCCACATCGCCCTGAGGTCCTCGTAGGCCGCCGCCGCCCCGAGGTCGGCGCCGGCCGCCTGGATCTCCACGTCGGCAAGCGCGAGGATCATCACGGCCTCGACGACCGTGCCGGGCCACGGCGTGGCGCCGGGCTCGAGGGCGCTGCCGGCCCCACCGCCGCCACCCGACGCGCCGGCCGAGGCGGACGCGGGACGATCGGCCGACGGGGATGCCGTGGACGATGTCGCGCCGCAGGCCACGACGAGCAGCGCGAGCACGAGCGCCACGATGGGGACGACCCCGGCCGGCGACGCGCGGAGCGGGCCGGCCGGTTCAGTGCGCGTGCGAGTCGTCACTCGGCCTCGACGGCAGCCGCGACCACAGCCGGCGTCTCCGCGGCGGCCTGGGCCACCGTGGCCTGGCTGATGGTCTCGGCGTAGTGGCAGGCGACCTGATGGCCGGCCTGCTCACCGAAGACCGTCAGCTGCGGCTCGACCGTCGCGCAGTCCTCCGGGTTGCCGAGCCGCTCGCGCAGCCAGCAGCGGGTGTGGAACCGGCAGCCGGACGGCGGCGCGGCCGGCGAGGGCACGTCGCCCCGCAGGACGAGGCGCTTCCGGCGCTTGCGCGGGTCGGCCTCCGGGATCGCGGACAGCAGCGCCACCGTGTACGGATGCCGCGGGTCCGCGTAGAGCTGCTCGACCGTGCCGATCTCGACGATCTTGCCGAGGTACATGACCCCGACGCGATCGCTGAAGTACTGCACGACCGAGAGGTTGTGGCTGATGAACAGGTAGGTGAGCTTGAGGTCCTTCTTCAGGTCCAGGAGCAGGTTGAGCACCTGGCTCTGGATCGACACGTCGAGGGCCGAGACCGGCTCGTCCGCGACGATGAAGTCCGGGCCAAGGGCGAGCGCCCGGGCGACGCCGATGCGCTGGCGCTGGCCGCCGGAGAACTCGTGCGGGTAGCGGCGCGTGTACTCGCGGCGCAGGCCGACGAGCTCGAGCGCGTCCTCGACGCGCTTGTCGCGGGCCTTGCGGTCCGTCAGGCCCTGCGCGAGGAGGCCCTCGCCGATGATGTCCGAGACGGGCATCCGCGGGTTGAGCGACCCGAACGGGTCCTGGAAGATGATCTGCATCCGCCGGCGGAGCGGTCGCATGTCCTCGGGGTCCACATCGGCCAGCTCGTAGCCGTCAAAGACGACGCGCCCGTCCGTGGAGGGCGTGAGCTGGATGACGGTCCGGCCGAGGGTGGTCTTCCCGCAGCCGGACTCACCCACGAGGGCGAACGTCTCGCCGGGCATGATCTCGAAGTCCACGCCATCAACGGCGTAGACGGTGCCGATCTGCCGGCGGAGCACGCCGCCGTAGATCGGGAAGTGCTTCTTGAGCCCCTGGATGGTGAGCAGCGGCGTGACGGCCGGGGCGGGAGCGGCAAGCGCGGCGGACGACGCGATCCCCTCGAGCGCCTCGATCGTGAGGGGGGCCGGGGCCTCGATCACGATGCCGGCGGCCGGCGCGGTGTCAGGGACGATGGTCATCGGCGCGTTGATCGGCCGGGCGCCCGACTCCTCGGGCCGGAGGCGGCTCTCGCGGGTGCCGTCGAACCAGCGAGCGCCGCGGGCGAAGTGCCAGACGGACGCGGTCGCGAGAACGAACGGCGAGAGCAGGAAGAGCTGCATGAAGAACGCGCTGTCGGGGTCGCCGGCGCGGTCACCCATCGTGACGATGAGGTAGCCGGTCGCGACCGCGATGAGGCCGCCCCAGGCGAGGACGAGCAGCAGCGACCACGCCTGGCGGGTCTTGGTGAGCCGCACGACGGCGATGCAGATCAGGCCCAGGGGGATCGTGACGCCGGCGATCAGCGGCATGGCGCCGAAGACGCCCCTGATGCCGATGAGCACGCCCAGCAGGGAGATGAACAGCACCGTGATGCCGTACCCGCCGATGCCCTGCATCAACGCGCGGCCGTTGCGGATCGCGGGCGGCGGCAGCCGGCGGAGCTTGCGCCGGACCTCGGGTTCGGCGACGGGCGCCGAGCCGATCGTCGTGGTCATGCGTTCCCAATCCTGTCGGGGGCACCCGTCAGCCGGCGGCCCATGCGCATGTTGTCATCGTGCTGGACGATGGCGGCCTCACGGCGCGCGGTGGCCTCGGCGAGGTGCAGGTGGCAGCGGGCAAGGCGTCCGCCCGCGTCGTAGAGCTCCGGGGTCACCGTGCGGCAGGTCTCCCAGCGGTACGGGCAGCGAGGCTCGAACCGGCAGTGCGGCGGCAGGTGGAACGGCGACGGGACGACGCCCGAGATGGCCGAGAGCCGGCCGCCGCGCTTCTCCACCGTGGGGATGGACTCGATGAGACCCATCGTGTAGGGCATCCGGGGCTCGATGAGCACCTGCTCGACGGTCCCCTGCTCCACGATCTGGCCCGCGTACATGACGATGACGTTCTCCACCATCTCCGCGATGACGCCGAGGTCATGCGTGATGAGGATCAGCGCCGCGCCCGTCCGCTCCTGGATCGCGCGGAGCAGCTCCATGATCTGGGCCTGCACCGTGACGTCGA
>JANNHX010000324.1:0-2154 GCA_031404615.1 Chloroflexota bacterium | reverse complement strand
ACGTGTCGCTCCGCCAGGCCGAGGTCATCGCCCTGACCCAGGCGGCCGAGGCCAAGGCCGCCCAGGCTGGCCCCCTCGCCCAGGCCGAGTCGCAGCAGGAGGTCGTCCGCCGCCAGACCGAGCTCGCCCAGCTCGAGGCCGACGGCAAGCAGAAGGAGCTCATCGCGAGCACGATCCGCCCGTCCGTGGCCGAGGCGGCGGCGCAGATCCGCCGTGCCGAGGGGGACAAGGGCGCCCGGATCGCCGCAGCGCAGGCTGACGCCGAGCGGGTCAAGCTCGCCGGTCAGGCCGAAGCGGCCGTCCAGGTCGTCAAGGGCGAGGCACAGGCGCGCGTCACCGAGGTCAACGCCGAAGCCATCGCGAAGCAGACGACCCTCGAGGGCAACGCCGAGGCCGGCATCGTGTTCACCAAAGGCGAGGCCGAGGCGAAGGCCCTGGCCCTCCGCGCCGACGCCTACCGCCAGTTCAACGAGGCGGCCATCATCTCGACCGTCCTGTCCATGCTGCCGGAGATCGTCCGGGCGGC
The DNA here is from genome assembly GCA_031404615.1 of Chloroflexota bacterium. Taxonomy (GTDB): domain Bacteria; phylum Chloroflexota; class Limnocylindria; order Limnocylindrales; family CSP1-4; genus CAIXZV01. Next base: position 1,628 of record JANNHX010000324.1, on the reverse strand, counting down.
TGCCGAGCCCATCGGGCAGATCGGCAGCCTGACCGTGCTCTCGACGGACGGCGCGTCGGACCTCGTCAGGACCACGACCCGCACCCTCGCCGAGGCCTCCGCCTCGGTGAAGGGCCTCACCGGCATCGACATCCCCGAGCTCCTCAGCAACGCGCTCGGCGGCGGCGAGAGCAAGCAGGCGGCGCCTGAGCGGCCGAAGCGCAAGGGCCCCGACGAGGGCGGTTCGGGTGGCCCCGGTGGTGGGACGCCGCCCTCGGGTGGCTCCGGCCCGGCTCCGTCGTCGGGTGGTGGCGCCGCGTCCGGTAGCGCCTCGTCCTCATCCGGGTCCTCCGCATCGTCGTCGGCTTCGCCCGCGGCGAGCGCCGGTCCGGACGCGGGCGCCTCCGCCGATCCGTCGCCTGCCCCGGTCCCAGCGGCCGTCCGCGAGCCCACCCCTGCCGAGCGATTCGAGGCGGCCGCCAAGGCCATGGAGTCGACCCAGGCGCGCGCCGCGGCCCCGACCCGCGATCCGCTCGGCGGCTTCACCTCGGCGCTGCCGCCGCTGCCGCCCGTGTCCGACATGCGCCCGGGCGACAAGCGGCGGAGGGCTGCAGCGGCCGTGGAGGCGGCCGGTCTCTCCGAGTCATCCACGATGAGCGAGTCCGCCCAGCGTCTGGCCCAGGAGCTGATCCGGATCCCGGGCATCGGGCGGTTCGGGGGCACCCGCCTGCGCGACCTCGACCGCAGCGGCCCGCGATCGCTGCGCGTCCTCTGGGGCGCGGCACGCGACGAGCTGTCCTCGCGCTACGGCGACGTGACGATCGGGATGCTGCTCGACGCGTATACGAAGGAGGGCCGCACCGGGGACACCCGGTAGCGCAACCCTGCGTCGCTGAGCGGCGCCCACGACCCCGCGAATCACGAAGGGCGGCCTTGCGGCCGCCCTTCGATCGTGTCCGGGTTGGCGATCAGTTGAGCATCGCCTTCGCGATCTCGCCGGCCTTCGCACAGGTGCTGGGCGAGGTCATCTCGCCGTTGGCCCCGACCTCGAAGTCACCGCTCTGCATGCCCGTCGCGTCGATCAGGCTCACGTACGCGAGCCTGCCGCCGGAGCGGACGAGAATCCCGAAGGACACGGCCTCGGTGGCCGAGGTGCAGAACGCTTCGTCGCCGTACCCGGAGACCTCACCGGCGAAGTAGCCACCGTCCTCGGCGGCCTTCTTGTACCGGGCGAAGTCACCGGAGGTGTCACCGCCGTCCTGGCGGGCGAGCCTGCCCGTTGACCCGCTGTTCGAGGAGTCCGAGGCGATGATCCAGCAGTCGGGGGCATCCTTGAGGATGCGCTGGTCGAGGAGCTGGCCGATGGTGCCGTCGACGATCCCGCCCATGGGCATGGCCTCGGCGCCGGGGCCGACGATGGCGGCGAGCTCATCGGAGCTGATCAGCTCGCAGCTCTTGAGCGAGCCGTCCGGGTTGACGCCGATCCCCTCCGCGAACTTGGAGGCGAAGATCGAGATGCCGATGACGCCGAGGATGCCGAGCACGACGAGGATGACGCCGACGATCAGGCACGCCTTGAGGCATCCGTTGCTGCCCTTCGCGGGCGCGGGCGCCCACGCCCCGGGAGGCGGGCCACCGGCGTAGCCGGC
>JANNHX010000323.1:0-11121 GCA_031404615.1 Chloroflexota bacterium | reverse complement strand
CTGGCTTCAGATCGCGATGAACAATTCCTTTCTCGTGCGCCGCCTCGAGCGCCTCGGCGCCATGCGGGGATCGCGTGACGAAACCCGGGTTTCGGGTCTCGGGCCTGCATGGGACGGCCGATCCTGATGCACATGGCGATCCCGGGACCGCGGACGCCGCCCGCAGGCCGGCCGTATCGCTAGCGGGGACCAATCGCAGATGTGGCATGGATGCGCGTGGTCCCCGCCACCCTGGCTCGGCGCCGAACCTACCCAGGGATAGGCGACCGTCTCCGGTCGGTTGGCGATATTGCGGGTGCTCGGCGCGGAGGTGCTCGCCGCCGAGCAGACGACCTGGATTGCGGTGCTGGGACTCATGCTCATCGCCGCGGGAGCCGGGATGAAGCGCAGATGGCCGGGGTCGGACGAGCATGCATCGAGCGGCGGCCGGCAGCAGAGAGCGCAAGGAGACGACCATGCGCGGCGATCGATCGCACGGAGACCGCTACGAGATCGTCCTCGGTCAGCGACTCGGGTCTCGGTCCGCGGCGCTGTTCCACGACCTCGAGCTCGTCGAGATCCCGGGCGATGGGATGCTGGTGAGCGGCGAGTTTCCTGACCAGGCCGCGCTGCACGGCGTGCTCGCCCGGATCAGGGACCTGGGCGTGCCGCTGCTGGCCGTCCGGCGCGTCGACCCGCCGGACCCGCCGGACCCGCCCGACCCGCCCGACCCCCGGGCCAAGATCTAGAGCAGATCGAGCGTCCGGGCCTGGGCCACGAGGCCGACGCGATTGCGGGCACCCACCTTGCCCAGCAGGTTGTGCACGTGCCACTTGGCCGTTCCCGGCGAGACGAAGAGGGCGCGGCCGATCTCCTCGTTCGAGAGCCCCGCCGCCACGAGCCGCAGGACCTCGAGCTCCCGAACGCTGAGCGGTTCGACCAGGCCCGGCGCGCCGCGGCCGCGTGCCTCTGCGGGGACATCCGCGGGGCCTTGGGTCGCCCGGCGCAGCGCCATCTCACGGACGGTCAGTCCGTCGACGAAGGCTGGCGACACGTGCCTCACCCGCTGCAACAGGTGCTCAACGGGGAAGACCGGATCCCTGAACGCCCGACGGTACCCTTCCGCGCCGCCGAGCGAGACCGCGTCGGAGATCGCGGCGACAGCCGCAGGGCGGTTGCGGGATCGGTCGTGGGCAATGGCGAGCGTCGTGAGCGTCGAGATCAGCCTGCCCAGGCGACCGCCCGAACGCTGCTCGTCGGCCAGGGGCCCGAGGATCGCGAGTGCCTCGGCGGGCCGGTGCTGGGCAACGAGCACACGCGACCATGTCTGGCGGCTCCGGTCCCGGACCGTGCCCAGGACGTCCGGGTGCATCGCCGGGGCGGCATCGAGTCGCATCCGCGCGCCGGCCGGGTCGTCCTCGAGCAACAGGAGCTCGGCGGCCGCGAGGGCCATGCCCATGACGACGCGCACGATCCCGACCCGCTGTGCCTCGCGGCGGACCGCCTCGAGACGCCTCCATGCCCTGTCGGGCTCGCCGAGGAGGTGCAGGGCCAGGACCTCGTACCACTCGGATGCGCCGAGCATCGTGACGCGCAGGCGCGCCCGTTCGCACAGCTCCTGGCCGGTCGCGATGTGCTGCCGAGCCTGCACGAGCTCGTCGGCCTCGAAGAGCGCGGCCCCGAGCGGCAGGTGGATGACCCCCAGCCACGCCGGCGCCGCACGCCCGCCTGCGGTGACCTCGTCGATCGTCCGCCGGCACAGCGCCTCGGCCTCGCTCCGCCGGCCCTGGGCGACATAGGTGTTCGCCAGCGAGTAGATGGCGCCGCCGAGCAGTGCCGATCGTCCGGTGGCCATCGCCAGCCGGTGCGCTTCCTCGAACGCCTCCACTCCCGCCGCGGCGTCACGTCCGACGAGCGACTCGCCCAGCGTGATGAACGCGAGGCTCCGAAAGGTCGGGTCGGTGTCCGGAGTCCGGTCGATCGCCCGACGGGCGAGGATCTCGGCGGCCGGGTCGTCGTGCCGGTTGGCGAACCAGGCCTCGAGCGTGGCACGACGGGCCGCCGCCCGGTCGCCGATCCCGTCGCCCGTCCGTACATCCGCCAGCATGGACTCGGCGGCGGCGATCTCCCCGATCATGAAGGTCGCCCACGCTCGCGCCACGCCCAGGTCCGGGTGGGATCGGACGACATCGTCGGGCAGCGCGTCGCACCATGCGAGCAGGGTTGACGTCTCTCCGCGGGCCAGCGTGCGCTCGGCGGCCGCTTCGATCATGGCGGCCGCCCCGTCCGCGTCCCCGGCGGCGAACGAGTGGCGGATCGCCTCCACGGCCAGGTCGTGCATCGCGAGCCATCGAGCGGCGCGACGGTGCAGGTCCGAGCGTCGCGCCTCAACGAGGCCGGACATGACGAGGTCCGCGAACAGCCGGTGGTAGCGGAACCACTCGCCCCGATCGTCCACGGGGGTCAGGAACAGGTTGGCATTCGCGAGCGCCGCCAGCATCACGGCGCCGTCGCTCCGTCCGGTCAGCGCGTCGCACAGGCCGGCCGACAGCCGACCGAGGACGCACGTGGCCTCGAGGAAGTCGCGGATCTCCGCGGGCTGGTTGGCGAGGGTCTCATCGGTGAGGTAGTCGAAGATGTAGCGATCGGTGGCCCCGAAGGCGTCCACGAACGCGTCGGCGTTCGCGCTGCGCCGCAGCGAGAGTCCGGCAAGCTGGAGCCCGGCGACCCAGCCCTCGGTCCGCTCGGTCAGCCGCTCTACGGTCGGTCTCGACAGGTCCAGCCCCATCGAGTCCGCCAGGAACGAGGATGCCTCATCGACGCTGAACCGCAGTTCGCCTGCCCGGACCTCCGTGAGGAGACCGCGGCCCCGCAATCGCGCCAGTGGCAGCGGCGGATCATGCCGGGTCGCGATCATCAGCCGGGCGTTGGCCGGCAGATGTCGCGCGAGGAACGCGGTCATCTCGTGGACCCGCGCGTCGGTGATCGTGTGGTAGTCGTCGAGGACGACGACGATCGGCCGGTCACAGGCGGCAATGGCATTGACGAGCGGCGCGAGGGTCCCGGTCGACGTCGGGTCGTCGAGCAGGCCGTCCGACCCGTTGGCGTCGCGCGGAAGCGGCTGGGGCAGGGCCGCCGTGAGGTACGAGGCGAAGACCGCCGGGTCGTTGTCGGCCTCGTCCAGGGTCAGCCATGCCGTGTTGGCTCCTGACGCAGCCGCCCAGCCGGCAGCCAGCGTCGTCTTCCCGTAGCCCGGCGGCGCGCATACGAGGAGGACGCCCCGAGCGGCGGCAAGCATGCCGGCGATGGCCGGACGATGGACCCACCCATGCTGCGGGAGCGGAGGCGTGGCGTACTTCGTCGACAGGAGTGGCGTGGCGAGATCGGAGATGCCGTCGATCCTCCGCGGGCGCTGACGGGACGACCTCCCCAAGTGTGGTCGTGGCCCGCCGTCCGGGGAGTGCCGAACGGACAGAACCTACCTGCGGGTAGGCGACGGCCCAACCCAGCCGCGGCTTGACTGATGCCATCGGCCCCAATGCAAGGGAGACCACCAGCAATGACAGCCACGGCGCAGACGCGCATCGCCGTCAGTACCATCCGCGCCAACCGGATCCTCGGCGCCGCCGTCGCGCTCGGGCTCGGCGCGTGCACGGCGCTCGTCGCCAGCGTCCCGATGCCTCGCGGTCCCATCGCGGCACAGGAAGCGCTCATGGTGATCGCGTCATCGCTCGCCGTCGGCCTGATCGCTGGATTCCTGGTGCGCTCGCGCTGGGCGCTCCTGCTGGCCCCGCTCGGGTACGCAGCGGGGTACGACCTCGCCAGGATCGGGATCGAGGGCGCAGCCTTCGGACCGATTCGGCTCGACACGCCCTACGGGATCGTGGCGCTCGTCGCCGGCCGGGGCGTTCACGGCTTGCTCGCCCTGGTGCCGATGCTGGCCGGCGCGAGTGTCGGTCTCGTCCTGGCGCGCCGCCATCGGCTGCGGTCGTTCGCGCCGGGAGGCGTGCTGCTGGCCGCAACCGCCGCGCTCGCCGTCTTCGTGGCCCTTCCCGGCTCGCCGCCCCCGGTGGTCACCTCGGATGGCACGTCCGTGCCGGGCGCGATCGCGGAGATCACGACGGTGGCGCTCGGCGGGCACGAGCAGGCGATCTCGGTCCGGGCCGTGAACCCGGAGAAGCCCGTGCTCCTCTATCTGTCCGGCGGACCGGGCCAGAGCGACATCGCGTTCGCCCGAGCCCTGCTCGAACCGCTCGCCCAGGACTTCATCGTCGTGGTCTGGGACCAGCGCGGGAGCGGCAAGTCCTATCCCGCCCTGGAGCCGACCTCGACGTTCACCCTCGACCAGGCCGTGAGCGACACGATCGAGCTTGTCGAGCAGCTCCGCGTCCGGTTTGACGAGGAGAGGGTGTTCCTGCTCGGTGAGTCCTGGGGGAGCACCCTCGGCGTGCTGGCCGTCCAGCAGCGGCCCGACCTGTTCCATGCCTACATCGGTTCCGGGCAGATGGTGAGCCAGCGGGAGACCGACCAGATCATCTGGCGCGATCTGCTTGCGTACGCTCAGGCCTCGGGGAACTGGGGGCTCCACGACGAGATCCTGTCCCTGGGCGAGCCGCCCTACGCGGACAGCCCCTGGTCGTACAGCGTCGTCATGGGCTACTACGAGCTCCTCGAGACGCCCTACTCACCACCGGCCCCGTATGTCGAGCGTGGCAACGCCAGCGGTGTCGGCATGTTTGGCATCGGCGGCCGCGAGTACAGCTTCATCGAGAACGCCAACCTGCTGCGCGGCCTGCTGGACATGTTCTCGCTGATGTATCCGCAGCTCCAGGACATCGACTTCCGAACCGACGTCAGGCGCCTCGAGGTGCCCGTCTACGTGCTCGACGGCGAGCACGAGCTCCGAGGGCGTCGCGAGCTCGCGCGCGAGTGGTTCGACGCGCTGACGGCGCCGTCGAAGCGGCTCGTGACCTACGGCGACGCCGGCCACGCGGTGGCGTTCGAAGAGCTGGACGCGTTCCGGCGGCTGCTCGTCGATGAGATCGTTCCGGCCACGTATCAGGCGGGGATCCCGCGCTAGAGCAATGCCCCGGCGAGGTCGCACCCACCGGATGCCGGGCACAGGGAGGCATGGCATGTCACTGCGTCGCCACGAGATCGGCGAGGCGAATCACCGGATCCTCAACCCGCTCTTCGAGTCGCATCTGAGGCTGCTGGGCGAGCTCGCCGGTGCTGGTCCCGGCACCCGGATCCTGGACCTCGCCTGCGGCAAGGGGGAGCTCCTCTGTCGCTGGGCAGAGTGGTTCGGCGCCGGCGGGGTCGGCGTCGACCTGAGCGAGGTCTTCCTCGGCGCGGCCGTCGAGCGTGCCTCGGCGCTCGGCGTCAGCGACAGGGTCTCGTTCGTCCACGCGGACGCCGCGGGGTACGAGCCAGAGCGAGCGTCGTTCGATGTCGCATGCTGCATCGGCGCGACGTGGATCGGCAATGGCATCGGGGGCACGGTCGATCTCCTGCTGCGGGGCCTCCGGGATCGGGGACACATCCTCATCGGTGAGCCCTATTGGATCGATCCCCCGCCCGCCGAAGCACTCCAGGCGTTCGGGTTCGCGCCCGACGATTTCGTGTCCCTCGAGGGAACGGTGGGACGCATTGAGAGCGCCGGCCTTGACCTCGTCGAGATGGTCCATGCGAACCACGACAGCTGGGACCGCTACGAGGCGATGCACTGGCCGACGATCACGGACTGGCTCGAGGCGAACCCGGACGATCCCGATTGGCAGGCGATGCGCCGGTTCCTCGACGACAGCCGATCGACCTACCTCGCGTGGGGCCGTCGCTATCTCGGGTGGGGGGTCTTCGTCACCCGTCCCTCGCACGGGACCGACTAGACCCTTGGTTGCGCGACCGTCCGCCCAGGCGGCCTCGGCGCCACATGGGGGCCGAACACGCGGGTCGTACCATCCGCGGATGCACGTCTATCTGGAGACGCCCAGCCTGATCCTCCGCCGGTTCACACCGGACGACCTCGACGACCTCGTCGCGCTCGACAGCGACCCGGCGGTGATGCGCTACATCAACGGCGGCCGGCCCACGGCCCGCGAGGAGGTGCGCGACGACTACCTCCCGTGGTGGCTCGCGTACTACGAGCGCGGTGACGCCTGGGGCTTCTGGGCAGCGATCGAGCGTGAGACGGGTGCGTTCCTGGGCTGGTTCCACCTGCGGCCGCGCGGCGAGGACCCGGCCGACGAGCCGGAGCTGGGCTACCGGTTCACGCGGGCCGCCTGGGGCAAAGGCTACGGGACCGAAGGGTCGCGTGCCCTCATCGACAAGGCGTTCGCTGAGCTGGGCGCCAGGCGCGTACACGCGGGCACGATGAAGGCCAACCGGGGCTCGTGGCGCGTCATGGAGAAGTCGGGCATGCGCTTCGTGCGGCTGTCCTTCGGGGAGTGGCCGGAGCGGATCCCCGGCGACGAGGCGGGAGACGTCGAGTACGCGATCACCCGCGAGGAGTGGGAGACGGACCGGGCCGTTGAACGGTAGGCGGTGGGCGGATCTGCTGGTTGACGCCTGCTGCCCGACGCCTCCCATGGGCAGCGCGCGGTCAGTGCCATCCCAGCGCTTGACGGCTTGCGCGGTGTCCGCACGCGGAACCCTCACGCCACGGTCGGGCGCTGGGCCAGGGATGGCCGGGTCTTCGCCGTTGGATCGTGACGCTACGATGCCCGGCATGTCCCGCCGCCGATCGATGGCCAGCCTGCTCACAGCCGCGGTGGTCCTTGGCGCGTGTGCGCCGGCGCCGGTCGCGTCCCCGGGCTCGATCGAGACGGCCAGGGCCGAGCTTCGCGACCTCATCTCCGACGTGACGGCCGCCACGGCCCATCGCTACAAGCTGACCGACGACCAGGGCCGCTCCATGGGCCCGACCGAGATCACCTGGGTCCCGGAGGCCGAGCGGTTCGCCGCCGTCTACTTCAGCTGGGATGACGGGGACCAGGCGTTCCACGTGCACCTCGCCACGTCCGACAACCTCATGGACTGGACCTGGGAAGTGGAGCTCGCTGACCAGGCGTCGCAGCCGGCGATCGCGGCGGCGTCCGACGGCAGCTACGTCGTCGCCTGGGAGCAGGAGCCCGACCCGATCCACATGGTCATCGCGTCCTTCGCAACCTGGGACGATCTCCGCGCGGGGACCGTCGCCCGGAGGTTCGACGTGCCCGTCACGATGCCGGCGTGCGGGGAGGGGACCCCATCGATCGACGCGGCGAGCAGCGAGCGGGTCGACCTCAGCTTCCACTACCACGGCGATTGCGAGCGTGATCGCCAGGCCGCGGGGTGGACGGACTGGACCACGTGGCAGGCGGTCGCCCGGCCGGACCGCGACAAGGCACTGATCGAACTCGGCGTGGCCGGGCACATCGGCGACCGGGACACGATCTCGTTCCGCGGCCACGACCTCATGCTGATCGAGGGGGAACGGATCCCCGGCGACTGGAGCTCCTGGCGCATGTTCCTCTACGACGCCGAGACCGGCTCGGCCGAGGAGCTCCGCTTTCGGACGCACGCCGGCAGCGTGGCCTTCAGCAACCCGACGGCCAGCCTGATCGAGATCGGCGGACGCGAGGCGATCCTCGTGACGCTCTACCTCTTCACCGAGGGAGCCCGGGGCGAGGAGGACGAGGAGCTCCTGTTCTATCGGACGCTGCCGGACGGGGCCGACTGATGTCGGGTGTCCTCGAGCCACGAGACCAGCAACGACCCGAACCGGTGATCGCTGTGCTGACGGCATTGCTCGGGGAGGCTCCTCGGTCCTGGGAGCCGCGGGCGGGCGGGCACACCCTCGCCGGCAAGGCACGGGCAACGCTGTCGGCCGGGTCCAGCGTCTTCGTCAAGTGGGCACTTGGCCCCGCGGCGGCAGCGCTCCAGGACGAGATCCGTGTCCTGAGCACGGTGCGCGGCCCATTCCTGCCGCTGACGGTGGCATGGTCAGTAGACCCGACGATCCTGGTCCTCGAAGACCTGTCGAGCGCCCGATGGCCGCCGCCCTATCCGGCCGAGTGCGGACCGCTCTGGGAGGCGCTCGAGGCCAAGGGCCGCGTTGAGCCTCCGCCCGGCCTACCGCGACTCGAGGACTGGCCGGGCTCCCGGGATCGATGGCGGCGCGTCCTGGAGGATCCCGAACCGTTCCTCAGGCTTGGCGTCGTCACCGAACACTGGCTGTCGTCGGCGGCCAACGACCTCATTGCGGCAGAGGACAGCGTGAGGCTCGCGGGCACGCAGCTCGTCCACAACGACCTGTTCAGTGCCAACATCGTCTTCAGCGCCGACCGAGCGCTCCTCGTCGATTGGGCCACCGCAGCCGTGGGCAACGCGGAGCTGGATGCCGCGGCGGCCATCCTGAGCCTGCGTGTCGACGGTGGCCCGGCCGTCCATCCGCCTCTCCAGAACGAGTCGGGCTTTGCCGCGATGCTGGCCGGCCACAACGCCCTTGAGGCCCCGGCACCGCTGCCGGCCTGGGCGCATCCCGATTCGACCATGCGGTCCGAGCAGCTCGGCGACCTCCGGCACGCCCTCGCCTGGGCCTCGGAGCGGCTGGGTCTCCCCGTCCCGGACGGGCCGATTCCCTAGCCGGCTCCGCGCCCCGGAGTCAGGACAGCGAGGAAGCCGGCCCCGCAGGCGGCTTCCGATCGTTGTCGATGGAGCCGACGACCACTCTCCCGGCTACCCGGGGCTCGCCGCTCACAGCCAGTCGACGAAGTCAACGAGCCATCGATCGAAGGCGGAGGCGAAGTCGTCACCGGTCGCGTCGAGGTTGGGCATGGGCATGGCCTCGGCCGACATCCGCCGTGCAAGACCTTCGATGAGGCGGCGCGCCTCGATCGCACGGACGGTCGTCGACATCTCGTCGCGTTCGGTGAATCTGTGGACTTCGAGCGCAACGCCGAATCGGGAGACCCAGTCCGCTGTGCGACCGGCGGCTTGAGCCCCGGTAGGAGGGGAGTCCTCGGTGGCAACAGGTCTTCACAGAAACCGCCGGTGTCGTAGCTGCTTGGTGCGGCGGCGGTCCCTGTCCAGCCCACGACGGGTCGCTATCGTGGCAACCCTGAATCCTCACCGGGGCGTCGTTGCCGCATGGGCTGACGGATCAGTCGGATTCGGGGTTTCAATCGATCCCAACCGTGCCCGTCGCGCGCATGCTTCTCGTGGGGCGCACACCGCCCGTGGCCGATGAGGGGGAGCTGGTACAGATGATCGGGGAGGCAGCCAGGCGCTGGCCGGACCCGCGGACGGCATTCGCCGCGTCGGTCAGCCGGCCGGGAACGCGTCGGTTCGCGGTCGCCACCGCGATCTTGGCCTCATGGGTGGCGGCTTTGGTCGTGGCGATGGTCCTGTGGTCGCCCGACTACTCCGGCGGTGAATCTGGGGAACCGGGCCTGCTCCACCCGTTCGTGACACCGTCCCTGGGCGCCTCGCTCGGGATCGTTGGCGCGTGGCTCCTCCGGGGTTGGTCACCGGCGAGCGGCTGGATCCTCCTTCTCCTCTCGCTGCAGGTGCTTGCAGAAGCCTTCAGCCAGCTCCCGCATTGGGAGGAGCCCGCGACATGGCTCCTGATCTCCGGGCTGCCGGCCGCGATGGCGACCGTTGCCGCCCTGTACGCCTCCGACCCGGCCCGCAGGCTCGGGCGCTGGGTCACGTCGCTGGCGGCGTTCCTCGTCGCCTGGCTCTGGCTGTTCGTGGCGGCCGAGCTCACCCAGCCCAGCCCGATCGAGCCGTACCGGCTCAGCCCGGAACCCTGGTGGGCCGACCTTGCACGGATCCCAACGGCGCCCTGGGTTCCCGGCCTGCTGATCCTGCTCGGGCTGGAGGGCGACGGACGCCGCGCACGGCCGAGCCTTCGGGCGTGGGTGCGACCGGCCGGGGCTGCCCGGCAGTTCACGCTGACGCAGCGTCGCTGGTTCCACGCGGGCGCGATGATCGCCGTCGTGCTGGTGGTCACGGCAACCGTCGCGATGACAGCCTTCGTGATGACCGGTGGTATGGAGTACGGGGACTGGGTGCCGGTCCTGCTGGCCGCGGACCTGGCCACCTTCGTCGCCGTTGTCCTCAGGAACCGGCTTCGCCCTGTGGCGTGGCTGCTGCTGTGGGCGGCCGGGCTCACGGCGGTGGTGCTCATCGGGTCGTTCGCAGGTGGCCCGGATCCCGACTGGACGTCGCCGGACAACGCAATGACCATCAACCTGACCTACGCCGCCTACGCTTCCGTGCTTCTGATCGGGACGCTGTACGCGTCGGAGCCCGGGCGCCGACTGGGCAGATGGGTGTTGTGGATTGGGCTCGCGCTCGCGGTGTGGGCCGCGGTCGGCCACGCCGCCTGGGTAGCCTGGGTCATCTCGGCGCTGCCAGATGTGCCGCCTGAGCCGTGGTGGGCCGGCGTCGCGCTGGTGCCGACCACGGGTGAATCGGCCGTGCCGCTCCTGCTCGCCGGACCGCTGCTCGGGATCGCGGGCGACCTGCGGGCGCCATTCGCGAGGACGAGGAACCGGATCACCACCGAGCACGTGTCACCGGTCGGCTGGCTGGGGGTCTTCATCGACGAGGTCATCCCTGGGCGCGAGCGCGGCCGTCAGTCGGCCGCCGAGGCCGAGCGCGTGCGGCTGGCTGGGGACCTGCACGCACAGATCCTGCCGTCACTGAACCTCGTCCTCGCGGAGAGCGCCGCCGGCGCAAGCCCCGAGGTGCTGGCCGATCGCCTGCGGGACCTCGAGCGGGACATGCGCGGGATCGTCGCGGAGCGACGGCTCGTCATCCTCGAGGAGTTCGGGATCGTCCAGGCGCTCGAGTGGCTGGCCGAGTGCGCCGAGGACCGGGCGCCCGTCGTCGTCGAGCTGACGGTGCAGCCCGGGATGGAGGAGGAGCGGCCGCCCCGCGAGGTCGAACGCGCGGCCTTCCGGATCGCGCAGCTCGCGCTGGACAACGCCCTGCTCCACGCCGAACCCCAACGGGTCACGATCGGCGTCCTCGCCGACGCCTCCCATCTGCAACTCCGCGTCGAGGACGACGGCCAGGGGGCTTGAGACCGGGGCACCCGAGCGCGCGGCGCGGGCGAACCACCAGGGCATGGCCGACATGCGGCTCCAGGCCGAC
>JANNHX010000322.1:0-1669 GCA_031404615.1 Chloroflexota bacterium | reverse complement strand
GCCGCCCGTGGGCGGTCCCCGGCACGCCGGGCCTCGAGCACCGCATCGGCGGCCTCGAGAAGCTGGACGGCCTGGGCACGGTCAACTACGACGCGGACAACCACCACCGGATGACGGTGCTCCGCCGCGACAAGGTGGCCGGTGTCGCGAAGGACATCCCGGAGCAGGACATCTTCGGGCCGGAGTCCGGGGACCTGCTGATCGTCGGCTGGGGCTCCACCTATGGCGCGCTGCGCAGCGCGGTGGAGCGCCTCCAGGCCGAGGGCAAATCGGTATCCCACGCACATGTGCGCTACCTGTTCCCGTTCCCGTCGAACCTCGGCGACATGCTCAAGCGGTTCGGGACGGTGCTGGTCCCCGAGCTCAACCTCGGCCAGCTCTCGTTCGTGCTCCGCGGCACCTACCTCGTGGACGCCCTCTCCTATGGCCGCGTCCGCGGCAAGCCTTTCCGCATCTCCGAGATCGTGGACGAGGCCGATCGAATCCTCGCCGGGGGACGTTGACGATGACTGACATGCTCGAAACCCCCGCCGCCCCCGAGCCCATCAAGCTCACCCGCAAGGACTTCGTCGGGGAGCAGGAGGTCCGGTGGTGCCCCGGCTGCGGGGACTACTCGATCCTTGCCCAGACCCAGAAGGTGATGCCCGACTTCGGCGTGCCGAAGGAGAACATCGTCTTCATCTCCGGTATCGGCTGCTCCGGTCGCCTGCCGTACTACATGAACACGTACGGCTTCCACAGCATCCACGGCCGCGCGGCGACCCTCGCGACCGGGCTGAAGTCCGCCCGCCCGGACCTCATGGTCTGGGTCATCACCGGTGACGGCGACGCGCTGAGCATCGGGGGCAATCACTTCCTGCACTCGATGCGCCGGAACGTGGACTTCACGATGATCATGCACAACAACCGGATCTACGGTCTCACCAAGGGCCAGACCTCGCCCACGTCGGAGTTCGGCAAGCGCACGAAGTCGACGCCGATGGGCTCCGTGGACCGGCCGGTCATGCCGCTGACCCTCGCGCTCGCCGCCGAGGCGACCTTCGTCGCCCGCACCGTGGACACCCACACCGAGCACCTGGCCCGGACCCTCGAGAAGGCCGGCCGCCACCGCGGTGCCTCCTTCCTCGAGGTCCTCCAGAACTGCAACATCTTCAACGACGGCGCGTGGCGGGAGTTCACCGAGCGCGACGTCCGCGACGACCGGATGCTGGTCCTGGAGCATGGCAAGCCGCTCATCTATGGCAAGGAGCGCGACAAGGGCATCCGCCTCAACGGGCTCCACCCCGAGGTCGTGATCATCGGCGAGAACGGCATCACCGAGGCGGACCTGCTGGTTCACGACCAGCACGCCGAGGACCCGTACCTCGCGCTGATCCTGTCCCGCATGTTCTGGCCCGACTTCCCGGTGCCGGTCGGCGTCCTCCGCGAGGTGGACCGGCCCACGCACTCGGACCTCGTGGACGCCCAGATCGCGCAAGCGATCGCGAAGTCCGGACCCGGCGACCTCTCGAAGGTCCTCCTGTCCGGCGAGACCTGGACGGTGGAATAGCGATGCTCTGCCCCACCTGCCGGTTCGACAATTTCGAGGGTGACGAGAACTGTTCCAACTGCGGCGCGGATCTCGCCGGGAGCGACACCCCGGAGTCCGCGTTCGAGTACCGGGACACTG
>JANNHX010000321.1:0-5277 GCA_031404615.1 Chloroflexota bacterium | reverse complement strand
TGAGGAGCTGCGCGCCCATGTTCTCGAACGGGTCCTCGAGCTCGATGTCGCGAGCGATCGTGACGCCGTCGTTGGTGATCGTCGGAGCGCCGAACTTCTTGTCGAGGACGACGTTGCGGCCCTTCGGACCGATCGTGACCTTGACGGCGTCGGCGAGGCGGTCGATGCCACGCTTCAGCGAGCGACGAGCGGTCTCGTCAAAGATGAGCTGCTTGGCCAAGTTGGGATCCCTCCGGGATGTGTGTCAGGTGTGTGCTGTGTTTGCTGCGCCGGGCGCCGGGTGATGGCGCCGTGGCGTCAGTCCTCGACGATCGCGAGGATGTCCTTCTCGCTCACGATCAGGAGCTCTTCGCTCTCGACCTTGAACTCGGTGCCGGCGTACTTCGCGTACAGGACCTTCTGCCCGACGGAGACATCCATCGCGCTGCGGGTCCCGTCGTCGAGGACCTTGCCGGGGCCGACGGACAGGACCACGCCCTCCTGGGGCTTGTCCTTCGCGGTATCCGGCAGGACGATGCCCGACTTCGTCATCTCCTCACGGGGCGAGGGCTTGATGACGACGCGGTCGCCCAGCGGGCGGAGCTTCGTCGAAGAGGCGCTGGCCAAGGTTCGTTCCTCCTGTGGCGGCCGGGCACGGCCGCCTGTGGCCTGGTGGTTTGCTGCGAGTGCCGCGGCCTTCGGTCGCGACTCGGGGCGGATGCCGCGCCGGGCGGTGCTCGGTTCCGAGCGCCCCGGCAGGGGCCCTGCGAGATCGTGGCCCGCTAGGTTTAGCACTCTCACGTTGAGAGTGCCAACAATCTACCGGACGGCACAGGGCGCTGTCAACCGCGAGCGCGCGACGAGACGAGGGCTGAGCAACGCCGTCGCGGGGCGGGCACCGGCGCGTCGTTGACGCCCGCCGAGGCGTTCGCCCTCGGGGTCGGGGGTTCTGCTGATCGGCGCCAGGCCGTGGGTATTCACGTGGGCGGGACCGGCGCCCTCGGCGACGCGGGCCTCGGGCAGGGCGCCGCGATGGAGCTCGACGATCGCGACCTGTGGGCTGACGCCCTGACGGATTCCCTCATCCACGCCTGCGTGTGATGCAGGATCGAACGATGGCGTGCGTCCGCTCTCGCTCACCACTCCAGGGCGTGAGCGAGGCGATCCGTGCCCGCGCGGCGCTCTATCACCACACCCGGGCGTATCCGGGGGAGGTCCGGCCAGCGCGGGCGTAACCGGGGCGAGGTCCGGTCAGCGCGGGAGCGACCGCGGGAACGCCGCATCGTAGGCCGCGACCAGGCCATTGCCCAGCTCGTCCTCGGTCTCGCCGCGGAGGCCGGCCACCCAGCGGGCCGTGATCGCCACGAACTCGGGCGTGTTGCGGCCGCGCGGGGCGCCCGGCGGCGAGAGAAACGGCGAGTCGGTCTCGACGAGGAGCCGCTCACGGGGAACGAGCGGGACGATGGCGGCCGTCGCCTCCTCGCCGCGCCGGAACGCGAGCCCCGAGATCGAGATCACGAGGCCCATCGCCAGCATCGTCCCGGCGTAGTCCACGGGACCCGAGAAGCTGTGCACGATCGCCGGCGGCCGCGCCCCGAACGCCGCGCGCCCCGCCTCGCCGTCGAAGCCCGCCGCCCGCAGCTCCGCCACGAGCGCGTCCTGGGCGTCCCGCTCCCCCGCCTTCGAGCGGCAGTGGAGGATCGCGGGCTTCCCGGTTGCGAGCGCCAGGGCCAGGTTCCGCCGCAGGTTCTCCAGCTGGGCGTCCCAGGGCGAGAACATCCGGTCCGAGTCGAGGCCCGTCTCCCCGATCGCCACGACGCGCTCGTCATGCGCCCATGCCTCGATCATCGACCAGCCGGCCTCGTCGACCCTGGCGGCGTCGTGGGGGTGGATGCCGACGGCGGCGTCGAGCCACGGGCGATCCGCGACGACCTCGAGGGCTCGCTCGCTGGAGCGCACATTCCAGCCCGGCACGAGGAGCCGCTCGAGCCCCGCCAGCCGGGCGCCGCCCAGCACGAGGTCGAGGTCGTCGTCGAAGCGGTCGGCGTTGACGTGTCCGTGAGAATCGATGAGGCGCACGGCCCGATGGTACGGGCGGTGCGCCTCGCGAGCGCCGGGAGATGGGCGAGAGCCCGGGCGGTCAGCCCGCCGGCGCCTCCCCGACGGTCTGCCACAGGCCGACCTCGGTGCCCTCGGGGTCGCGCACGACCGCGAAGCGGCCCATGCCCGCACCGATGTCCGTCGGCTGCTCGACGACCGTGCCACCGTTCGCCTCGGCCGCCGCGCAACCCTCCTCGAGCGTGTCGACCGTGATGTACAGGCGCAGTGCGCCCCCGATCGTCACGCCCCGCTGCCCGATCGCGCCGCCGTGGCGCTCCTCCGTCTGGAACAGGTGGTAACCCGGCATCTCGGGCATCTCGCTGAACTCCCAGCCGGCGACCGCGGCGTAGAACCGCTTCGCGCGCTCGGGGTCGTCCGCCGGGAACTCGACGTGCGTGATCTCGCCCTTGGCCATGTGGGGACCTCCGTGGGGTTGGGATGACAACCCTACGACAATCAGGCCTCGGGGGTTTCGACAGCCTCGACGTCCAGGCGGGGGAAGAGCGGCGTCGGCGTCTCGATGACGCGGCCGGCGTCCGTGACGGCGCCCCACCCGAGGAGACCAAGGACGTCCGGACCGCCGTTGCCATCCGCGGCGTAGGGCCAGGCGTGACCAAGCTGCTCGAGGATCCGAGGCGCGGCCGACGGCATGAACGGGGCGACGGCCGTCCCGATGAGCCGGCACGCCTCCACGAGGTCGCCGAGGACGCCGCGGAGCTGCGCAGCGGCGGCCTCGTCGCCGGCCTTGGCCAGCTTCTGGAGCGCCCACGGCTGCTCGGCGTCGACCGTCTTGTTCGCCCCGCCGACGAACTCCCACAGCTCATTGAGCGCATCGTGGAGGAGGTAGCCGTCGAGCTCGCCACGGAACTGGCGCAGCGTGTCGGCCCAGCCCTCGCCCAGCGGCGAATCGCCTTCCTTGCGCGGCGCGGGCCGCTCCCCGCCGAGGTAGCGGTTGACCATCGAGACCGTGCGGTTCACGAGGTTGCCGAAGTCGTTCGCGAGGTCCGCGTTGTAGCGGCGCACGAACGAGTCCCAGCTGACCTCGGTGTCCTTGTCGAAGGCGACCTCGCGCAGGGTGACGTAGCGCGCGCCATCGGGTCCGAACGCCGCGACGACATCGTGCGGGTCCAGGAAGTTGCCGCGGCTCTTGCTCATCCGCTCGCCGCCCTGGACCAGGAGCCAGCCGTGGACCCAGACGTGCGCGGGCGCGTCGATCCCGGCCGCCCACAGCATCGCGGGCCAGTAGATCGTGTGGAAGCGGGCGATGTCCTTGCCGATGACGTGCAGGTCCGCCGGCCACCACGTCTGGAAGGTCGCGATGTCGTCCGGGAAGCCAGCGCCGGTGATGTAGTTGATCAGTGCGTCGTACCAGACGTAGATCGTGCCGGCCTCGGGGTCCCAGGAGCCGTCCGGGAGCTGGGAGCTGGTCCCGTCCTCGCGGATCGGGAACGGGATGCCCCACGTGGCCCCGGCGCGGCTGATGGAGAAGTCCTCGAGCCCCTGGCGGATGAAACCCAGCATCTCGTTGCGCCGGTAGTCCGGCTGGACGAAGTCAGGGTTGGCCTCGTACCAGTCGAGCAGGCGCTGCTGGTAGTTCGAGAGCCGGAAGAACCAGTTGCGCTCGCTGAGCCACTGGAGCGGCACGCCCGGGTGGTTGGGGCACTGCATCCCGGTAGCGGTCTCGTGCAGGTCCGACGGGGCCTTGAAGCCCTCGGACGGGCAGTACCAGCCGTCGTAGCTGCCGAGGTAGATGTCGCCGTTGTCGTACGCGCGGCGGACCATTTCCTGCGCGGAGCGGTAGTGGTCCGGATCCGTGGTGCGGATGAACCGGTCCGGGCTGATCAGCAGCGCGTCCTCGGCCGCCTTGAACAGGAGGACCTTCTCGTCGACGAACTCGCGCGGGGTCTTGCCCTGGGCCTCGGCGGACTGCGCGATGTTGACGCTGTGCTCGTCCGTGCCGGTCAGGAAGCGCGTCTCGTGGCCCTGCATCCGGTGCCAGCGCGCGACGACGTCCGCGCCGATGACCTCGTACACGGTGTGGAGGCCCGGCGCGTTGTTCGCGTAGGCGATGGCAGTCGTCAGGTAGAAGCGCTCTCGGTCGGACATGGCCCGCCGATGGTAGCAGCGCGGGCTCTCGCGGCGGCGTGCGCGGCCGGGCCATCAGGGGCATCAGCGTCGTAGACTCACGGCCATGTCCGCCCTTGACGACGCTCCCCTGGTCCAGCCGGAAGACCGCATGGCCTGGCGAGCCTGGCTGGAGGCCAACCACGCGATCACCCGCGGTGCCTGGCTCGTGACGTGGCGCACCCGCAGCGGCCGCAAGGGGCTCGACTACGAGGCGGCCGTTGAGGAGGCGCTCTGCTTCGGCTGGGTCGATGGCACCGCCGGGACGGTCGACGAGGACCGTGGCAAGCTCTACTTCGCGCAGCGGAAGCCGCGGAGCGTCTGGGCCGCGACCAACAAGGCGCGGGTCGCGCGACTCATCGCCGACGGCAGGATGATGCCAGCGGGGCTCGTGGCCATCGAGCGTGCGAAGGCCAACGGGTCGTGGGTGGTCCTCGACGGCCCGGAGCGGCTCGAGGTCCCGCCCGACCTGGCGGCGGCGTTCGAGGCGAACCCGCCCGCAGCCGAGCGATTCGCGGCGTTCTCGCCGTCGGCGCGCAAGGTGATGCTCTCGTGGGTTGCAATGGCGGTGCGGCCGGAGACGCGTGCGGCGCGCATCGAGGAGGCGGCGGTCAAGGCCGCACGGGGTGAACGCGCCCGGGGCTGACCGCGATCGCAGCCTCAGTGGCGGAAGTGCCGCCTTCCCGTCACCATCATCGCCGCGCCCGCCTTCTCGACGTCCACCAGCACCTCCGCGTCGCGCATCGAGCCGCCCGGCTGGACGATCGCGGTGACGCCAGCCTCGAGCAGCACCTGCGGGCCGTCGGCGAACGGGAAGAACGCGTCGGACGCGGCGACTGCGCCCCTGGCCCCAACCTCGCCCTGGAACTGGCGGGCCTTGTCGACGGCACCCTTGCACGCGTCGACACGCGAGACCTGCCCGGAGCCCAGGCCCACGAGCTTCCCGTCGCGGACGAGGACGATGGCGTTCGAGACGACGCCGCGGCAGAGGCGCCAGGCGAGGTCCAGGTCCGCGAGCTCGCGCTCCGTCGGCTGGCGGGACGTGGTGCAGACCCACTCGGCCGGGTCGTCGGG
>JANNHX010000320.1:0-1670 GCA_031404615.1 Chloroflexota bacterium | reverse complement strand
GGCGAAAGATGCGAAGGACTTCGAGTCGGCCGCAAAGCATCTCGAAAAGAGAATCGCGGTAGGGACGGCCATTGCTGGCCGCCCCCCGCACAGATCCGTACGTGCGGCTTTCCCGCATACGGCTCCTACCTTGGATGTTGACGTGCAAAACGAACCTCCGGATAAGGATGAAGGATGCGGGCGTTAGGAAGCCAACGTCGGCAGATCGCATTAAACTTTCTCCACGTAAGACGGTGCCCACGTTGGCTGCGACGTTGCAGTAATGCAAGCCACATCCGGTGGAGTGCCTTTTGGAAGCGTTTCAAACAGGCATAGTTGCCGGGCACCGCATAATATTGGCACCAGCCATGATAGACCTGCTGTAGCCACGTTCCAACCTCATTGAGATCGGTGTGTAGCTTCCGGTGAAGTTGTTCTTTGATAGCTGCAAGTTTGGCTTGGAATTTCTTCCGAGCCGTACGGCGGTGGATAGTGAACCGGCCATTCCGAGTCTTACCGCAGATATGCGTGAAACCCAGAAAGTCAAACGTGTCCGGCGGGTTGTCGTTTTGGTTGGCTCGTTGCGTTGCTGCGTGACGTCCGAATGCGATGAGCCGCGTCTTTTCGGGATGGAGTTCCAAGCCAAACTTGGTCATCCGTGCCGTGAGGGCGGTTAGGCATTCGCGTGCGTCTGCTTCATTGCTAAAGCCAATAACGAAATCGTCGGCGTATCGCACGGCGATGACTTCACCGCGTGCGTGTCGTTTGCGCCAGTCATGTATCCATAGATCAAACACATAGTGTAGAAACACGTTCGCCAGCAACGGAGAGATTACCGCGCCTTGAGGGGTGCCTACTGTAGTGGGTGACCATTGGCCATCTTCGGAGACTCCTGCTCTGAGCCATTTCTTCAAGAGCCGTAGCATCCTAGGATCGGCTATTCGGTGTTCCAGAAACTTCATCATCCAGTCGTGGCTGATGTTGTCAAAGAAACCTCGAATGTCCGCATCGATGATCCAGTTTACGTTGTGTTGAGTAATTCCAACGAACAGCGAGTCTAAGGCATTATGGCAGCCTCGTCGTGGACGAAAACCATAACTGAAGCCAAGGAAATCTTGTTCGTAGATGCATTCCAGCACCGTCCGGACTGCTTGCTGGACGATCTTGTCTTCCAGAGCAGCAATTCCAAGCGGTCGCTTCCGGCCATCTGGCTTGGGAATATACGTCCGTTTGGAAGGTTGGGCACGGTAGGCACCTCGATGGATTCGGTCGTGCAGCTCAGTGAGCCGTCGTTCCAAGTCCTTCTGGTAATCGTGCCACGTTTCGTTATCGACCCCCGGGGCTGCGTATTTCTTCAGTTCGAAGAAACTTGCTAGCAGGAGTTCAGGCGAAATGTGGTGCAACAGGTTCGTAAACTTCTTCTCCTTATCCTTCTGTGCCATTTCACGTACACCTAGCAATCCGCGCGACCTACGTTGAGGCGGTTTCTCGTCTCGTATCCGGCCCGAAGTCCGGCGTAGTAGCAATTGCTCGATGTTCTCTTTGGTCAGTCCCCTTTCCTCCACTGACTCCGCAGAGGTTGGCAGGCCCTCGTTGTTCGTCGGCTTCACAGGTACTACGGGACTGTCTGACTTCCCAGCTACGTGCATGTCGGGCTTGTGACATCTCGTCTTTCCCGACCGATCCGCTTC
>JANNHX010000319.1:0-3206 GCA_031404615.1 Chloroflexota bacterium | reverse complement strand
CATCGAGCCTCTGGCGCGACAGGTCCAATCCGGCGTACAACATGTCCGGGCCTCCAAGGTGCTGGTTGCGATGACAACCCAACGTTGCCACCGCGGAGGTCCTTCTTCATGACATTCACCGGGGATCGCCCGCTGTCCCGGAGGCCAGTCCGGCGTACGCTTCGAGGAGGATCTCGGCCTGCGTCTCCCAGTTGTAGCGCTCGTGCGCCGCCCGCAGGGCTCGCTGGCGGAGCGCGGCCCGCTCCTCGGGCGCCGCCTCCAGGATCTGACACAGCGCGGCGGCGATTGACGGCGGTGACGTTGGGTCGCACAGGTAGCCCGCGCCCGTCTCGCGCACGACCTCCGCCATGCCGGGCAGGTCCGATGCCACGACCGGCACTCCTGCGGCCAGGGCCTCCCACAGCTTCTGCGGCGTGGCGAGCTCGTGGTTCGTGGAGGTGGGCTGGATCGCCATCACGAGGACATCGGCCGACGCCGTCCAGGTGAGCAGTTCGGCCGGTGGGACGGCCGGCAGGTGGTAGACCCGCCCGACGTACGGCGTCTCCAGGGTCATCGCCCGGTAGCGCTCCTCGCGAGGGCCGAACCCCAGCAGGACGAGGGTCGCCCCGGGAATCGTGAGAACCGCGTCCGCGGCCTGCTCGATCCCGCGGTCGGTGTTGAGCTGGCCCTGGTAAAGCACGACGGACGTTGTCGACGAGAGGCCCAACGCCTCCCGGATCCGGTCGGGCGGCGGCCGGGGTGGGGTCCAGCGCTCGGGAGTGTTCATCACCGCCAGAGGCCGGGGAACCCGGAGTTGCTTCGCGATCAGGTCAGCGCACGCTTCGTTGACGGTGATGACTTGGTCCACCCGGTGCGCCCAGCGGCGCTCGAGGGCGACGAGGACCGGGCGGATCGGCCACTCGAGCGTGGAGTACTCGCGCGACAGCATGTAGACGTCGCGGCTGTCGTAGATCGCCTTCCCTCCGTGACGGCGCCGCATCCGCACCAGCGCCGGCAGCGAGCCCGCCCACATGCCGTGCCAGATGTCGGCCGGCTCGCAGGCGTCCTCGAGCGCGACCGCCCAGCCCATCGGCCGCAGCGGAAAGGTGTAGAGGAGCGACCGCCACTGCCTGAGTTTGCTGCGCACCCGACGGACCGGCGCGAGCAGCGGGCTGCCGCGCCAGCCGTCCGGGCGTCCGGACGCCGACGTCCTCGAGGACGCTCCGGCCGCCGAGGGCGACCCGGGTGTGGGGACGTTCGCGGCCACGCACGCCGGCCAGCGCGCCCGTGCCGCCTTGCGCATCCAGGGCACCGCCAGCCGCCAGGTGCTGTCCACCCGCACGATCCGGTAGCCGTCGCGCGTCTCGTCCACGGGCAGCCCAGGCGCCCAGCGCGCGTACAGGGTCACCGCGTAGCCTTCGGCCACCGCCGAGCGCGCGACCCGGAACGACCGCGCGTCGTACTCGCCGCTCGAGAACGACAGGATCGCCAGGCGCCGGCCCCCGGTGGGCACCGGACCGCCAGCCGTCAGGAGGCCCACCCGGCGCCGAGCCGCAGTACCTGGCGCTCGCGCAGCGTGTGGCCGCGCGAGCTGTTCACGGTGTCAACGACGAGGTCCGCCGCCTCGTAGAAGCGATCCCACTCGATCGTCCTGTGCGGCGTCACGACGACGAACACGTCCGCCCAGTGGAGCAGCGAGTCGAGCCCGACGCCCTCATGGGTCACGCCCGTGTCGTCGCGGAACCTGGGGATCAGCGGGTCGTGGTACCGGAGCTCCGCGCCGCGCGCGGCGATCCCGGGCAGGACCGCCCCGGCCGGCGAGTTGCGCGCGTCCTGGACATCCGGCTTGAACGCGACACCCACTACGCCGACGCGGGCGCCCTTGAGCGCCTTGCCGCGCTCGTTGAGCGCCTCGGCGACGAGGTCGACCACGTGGCGCGGCATGCCGAAGTTGATGTCGCCGGCGAGCTCGATGAAGCGCTCGGTGAAGTCGAACTCGCGGGCGCGCCAGGCCAGGTAGTAGGGGTCGACCGGGATGCAGTGGCCGCCGACGCCCGGGCCCGGCGTGAACTTCATGAACCCGAACGGCTTGGTCGCCGCGGCGTCGATGATCTCCCACACGTCGAGCCCCATCCGCTCGCACAGCAGGGCAAGCTGGTTCACGAAGGCGATGTTGACGTTGCGGAACGTGTTCTCGAGCAGCTTCGCCATCTCGGCGGCGTCGGGCGAGCTCATCGTCACGACGGTCTCGTTGATGTTGCCCAGCACGGCGGCGGCGCGGTCCGTGGCGGACGGGGTCGTGCCTCCGACCAGGCGCGGGACGCCGCGGCCGGAGCTCGCCGGGTCGCCCGGGTTCACGCGCTCGGGCGCGAAGGCGAGGTCGAAGTCGACTCCGGCGCGCAGGCCGGTCTGCTCGATGACCTCGCGGAAGGGGCCGGTCGTGGTCCCCGGGAAGGTCGTCGACTGGAGGACGACGAGGTGGCCGGCACGCAGTCCGTCTCGGACGAATGCGGCGGCCGCGAGCACCGGGCCGAGATCCGGATCCTTGGTCGACGTGATCGGCGTCGGGACGCAGACGAACATCGCGTCGACGTCGCCCGGCCGGGCATCCGCCGGGGCGACGACGCGGAGGTTGCCGTCGAGCGCCGCGGCGAGCCGCTCGTCGGAGATGTCGTCGATGGGGGAGTGGCGGGCGTTGAGCTCCGCGACGCGGGTGGGGGACGCGTCCACGCCCTCGACCTCGAGGCCGGCCTCGGCGAACGCGATCGCGAGGGGGAGGCCGACGTAGCCGAGACCGATGATCGCGACGCGCCGATCCTGCGCCATGTGTCCTCCGGAGTGCTCGGAATGGGCGATGGGGTCGCACCCGGTGAGGCGGTACTCCCTGCGTGGGAATCTACCCTAGACGCTCGCGCGGACCGGGGCCGCCGGGGCCAGCCGCGACCCGCCCCGCGCGGTGGCCGCCCGGTCGGCGACAGCCAACGACCCCGACAGTGTTGCCAGGGGTCGTCGTGCGTCCAGGAGTTGGGGTGGCCTACGGGGCTCGAACCCGCAACCTTCGGAGCCACAATCCGATGCTCTGCCATTGAGCTAAGGCCACCAAGCGCCCGGGCTCCGAGGCGCTCGTGGCGCGCGACGGCCCATGGGGCGAGGGGAGTGTACCCGAAACGCGCCCCGCGATCGGGCGAGCCGCGAGAGGACTCGTCGCCGCCCAGGTCGTGTGGTGG
>JANNHX010000318.1:0-1650 GCA_031404615.1 Chloroflexota bacterium | reverse complement strand
TCGTGGGCCTCGACGCCCGCGCCCGCCACCGTCCGCACGAGCTCTCCGGCGGCGAGCAGCAGCGGGTCGCGATCGCCAGGGCGCTCGCCAACCGGCCCAAGCTCCTGCTCGCGGACGAGCCGACGGGCCAGCTGGACTCCGAGACGGGCCAGCGGATCATGCTGCTGATCCGGACCGTGGTCCGCGCGGAGGGCGTGACAGCCGTCGTCGCGACGCACGACCCGGTCATGCTCGACGTCGCTGACCGCGTGATCGAGCTGCTCGACGGACACCTGGTGGGACCTGGGCGGGGCAACGCACCGGGCGACGGTCCCGGTCCCACCGCCGGCGGCGCCGCGGCGCCCGCGGGAGGGATCGTCAGGCGGCCGTGATCTCGACGACCGCGACGGGCCCGACGCCCGAACGACGCGCATGTGCGACACTTCGTCGGCCCATGAACGACACTCCCGGCACCGCCGTGCCCACCTCCGCTCCCGCCCACGCCGTCCGCCACGACCTGCGCAATGTCGCCATCGTCGCCCACGTGGACCACGGCAAGACCACCCTCGTCGACGCGATGCTGCGCCAGACCGGCGTCTTCCGCGAGAACCAGGCCGTCGTCGACCGGATCATGGATTCCGGCGACCTCGAGCGCGAGAAGGGCATCACCATCCTTGCGAAGCAGACGACCATCGAGCACGGCGGCGTCCGTCTCAGCATCGTGGACACCCCCGGCCACGCCGACTTCGGCGGCGAGGTGGAGCGCAGCCTCCTGATGGTGGACAGCGTCCTGCTGCTCGTGGATGCCGCGGAGGGCCCGCTGCCCCAGACGCGCTACGTCCTCCAGAAGGCCATGGCCCGCCGGCTGCCGGTGGTCGTGGCCCTCAACAAGATCGACCGCTCGGACGCCCGCGCCGGCGAGGTGCTGGACGCCGTCTACGAGCTGTTCATGGACCTTGGAGCGGACGAGCACCAGATCGAGTTCCCGGTCGTCTACACGAACGCCAAGCTCGGCACCGCCACGCGCGACCTCGCTGTCCCGGGTAGCAACCTCGGACCGTTGCTCGACCTCCTGGTCGAGGTCACGCCGCCGCCGGAGTACGAGGAGGGGCACCCGCTCCAGCTGATGGTGACCAACCTGTCCGCCAACGAGTACGTCGGGCGGATGGCGGTCGGCCGGATCCGGAACGGGACCATCCGCGTGGGCCAGCGCATCGCCGTGGTCCGCGAGGAGCCCGACGACACCGCGGGTGGCGTGGAGCCCGGCCGGACCATCACGCTCACGGGGACCGTCACCAGCCTCCAGACCGCGCGCGGCATGGAGCGCGTGGAGATCCCGGAGGCCGGGCCGGGCGAGATCGTGTCCGTGGCGGGCCTCCCCGAGGTCACGATCGGCGACACGCTGACCGAGCCGGGTGACCCGCGGCCGCTGCCGCGCCTCGACGTGGATGAGCCGACGCTGAGCATGACCTTCGGGGTCAACACCTCGCCCCTGGGCGGCCGCGACGGCAAGTACGTCACGTCGCGCCAGATCAAGGCCCGCCTCGACCGCGAGATCCTCGGCAACGTCTCGATCGAGGTCTACCTCACGGAGTCAGGGGACACCTTCGAGGTGCGCGGCCGCGGGGAGCTCCAGCTGGCCGTCCTCATCGAGCAGATGCGCCGCGAGGG
>JANNHX010000317.1:0-1701 GCA_031404615.1 Chloroflexota bacterium | reverse complement strand
ATCGTCCTCAACGACCACTGGGCCGACATGCGGCGTGAGGCGATCCTTTCGAGCCGCCTGTTCGACGCCTCAGCGGCGGGCGCGTTCGTGATCAGCGACGACGTCGAGACGCTCGACGAGGTGTTCGATGGCGGGATCGTGGGGTATCGGGACGCGGAGGATCTGCGTCAGCTGGTCGATCGGTTCCTGGCGGCACCCGAGGAGCGTGCTGCCCATGCCGCGCGAGCACGCGCAGCGGTGCTGGCCGCGCACACGTTCGACCATCGGGCCGCAACCCTCGTCTCCGCGATGGAGCCGCTGCTTGCCGCATCGCCGTCGACCGTGCTCGGCCCGCCGTCGCTCCGCGTCGCTCCCGGCGCGGTACCGTCGTGACCCCTGGACGCGAGGCGGCTCCCCGACTCGTCTTCGTCCCGACCCCGGCCGAGGCCGGCCCGCCGCGCGACGGCACCCGCTACGTCGTCCTGGACACCGCCTGGACGCCGCAACCGGCCGATCGCGAGGACATCGTCCCGGTCCGTCGGGCCATCTCGGCGATCCTCGGGCGACACGACCTGTTCGACGAGGCGCTGGGCCGCCTGGACCCCTGGGCGGCGGAGGCGGGCCTCGACGACGCGATGCTCGCCGACGGCGTCGCCTGGTGGTATCGACTCCGTCCGTTCGCCTGGTATGCGCTCCACGAAGCGATCCTGTGGCGCCGCGTCATCGGGGAGCTGGAGGACGCCGATCCGGCAGCCGTGCTCGAGGTGCCTGCCGGGCGCCCGTTGCTCGAGGCGGCCGCGCGAGCGGTGGGGGCCGGTCGCGCGACGGCGGTGGTCGTGACCCCTGCCAAGACCCCTGCCTCGTCCCCGGCGAGTGGATCCACCCTTCCCGCGTCCGGGGCACCGTCCACGTGGCCGGCCGTGCGACCCCGACGCCCCCTCCTGATCCGCATGGCGGCCCGCGTCCGCCGTCTCGTGCGCCCGCCGGTCCGGAGTGCCGCCCAGCGACCGGTCGACCCGTACCGCGATCGGGTCGCGATCCTCGACGAACGTGTCCGATGGCTGGCCGGCCGGCCGGGCGCCGTCCTGTCGGTGGCCCAGCCGCGCATCTTCCAGGTGGTGGCGAGCGCGGCCGCCGAGCGGGTGGTGGATCCGCAGCTTGCCCCCGTCCTCGATCGGCTCGCGGAGCAGGACCTCCCGATCGTGGTCATCGGCCTCGAGCTCGACCATCGCCGGGACTCGGACTGGCGGATCATCGCAGCCGATCCGACCCTCGTCCCGGTCTCCTACGTTCGAGTGCGCTGGGGACGGCCCGCCGATGCGGACATCGACTCGGGCGATGTCGCGGCGCGCGTCGCGGCCATCGCGGCCATCGCGGTCCCGCTCGTCGTCGATGGCGCCGACGTGTCGCGATCGATCGTCGATGTGATCGGCCGATCCCTGCCGGGGTGGCTCGACGGGCAGAGACGCCTGCTGCGCCAGGCGGAGCGGCTCATCGACGAGATTGGCCCAGCGGTCCTGTTCCTGAACCACGAGGGAATCCGGACGCCATGGGTGGCCGCCGCGAGGCACGTGGGACTCCCGGTCGTCGCGGTGCAGCATGGCGTGATCTATCCCACGCATCCCGTCTACCGCCACGCGCGGCTCGCGACGTTCCCGCTGCCGGACGTCACCTGCGTCTACGGCCCCTACGAGCGTGAGGTCGTGCTCCAGCACGGCGGCT
>JANNHX010000316.1:0-7779 GCA_031404615.1 Chloroflexota bacterium | reverse complement strand
CGCGAGTCTCCTGTGGATGAGATCGGCGGGTCTCAAGCGTGGCTCGCGGCCGGAACCACGAGGAAGCGACACGAGCCATGCGACAGGGGGTCCCGGATTCATCCGTACGAGACTCGTGGGGCCCGGCGGAGCGGGGCCCGGAGACTCGCGGGGCCCGGCGGAGCGGGCCCCGGCGGAAGCAGGCAGTTACTCTCGGCGGTGACGGAGCTTCGCGCCGGTGCCGCGGCGCGGCAGGTGCAGCACGAACGTGCTGCCGGACCCCGGCGTGGAGTCCACGGTGATGTCGCCATCCATGAGGCGGGCCGCCTTGCGAGCGATGGCGAGGCCGATGCCGGTACCCGCGTGCTCCTCCTCAGTGTGGAGTCGGTGGAAGACCTCGAAGATCTTCTCCCGGTGCGCGTCGTCGATGCCAATGCCGTTGTCCGTGACGTCGATGACGACCTCGTCGCCGACGAGCCGCGCGCTGATCCTGACCTCGGGCGCGACCCCGTCGCGGGTGTAGGTCAGCGCGTTGGCGACGAGATTCGTCACGATCTGCTCCACGAGCGTCGAGTCGCCCATGGGCGTCTCCACCAACGCCTCGGCCTCGAGGCGAGCCCCGGGCTGCGCAAGGCTGTGCGCGAAGGTCATCCGCAGCCGCTCGACGATTGGCTCGAGCGGCACCGCCTCGTGCCTGACGGCGCCACGCCCGAGACGCGAATAGCCGAGCAGGTCATCGATGAGCCGGCCCATCTGCTCGCTGGCGGCAATGATGTTGGCAAGATAGTGGCGGCCGTCGCCGTCGAGCGCATCGCCCTGCTTTCGCTGGAGGATCTGCCCGAAGCCAAGGACCGCCCGCACCGGCGCGCGCAGGTCGTGGGACACGGAGTAGGCGAACGCCTCCAGCTCGTGATTCACCTCCTGCAGCTCGGCCGTCCGATCGCGGACTCGCTGCTCAAGCTCCTCGGCGGACCGGCGCAGGGCCGCCTGCGCCAGCTTGCGATCCGTGATGTCGCGGAGGATGACGTGGATGGAGACGATCCCCTGCTCCACGAAGGGCGAGGCAGAGACCTCGACGTCCACGACACGGCCATCGAGCCTGACGATCCGTTCCTCGCGGGTCGCCACCGCGACATGGTCGTCACGCATGGAGCCGATGCCCTCGCGGACGGCCTCGTGGTCGTCTCCGTGGAACAGCTCGTAGGGGCTCTTGCCAAGGAGGTCCTGCTCGGTCGCGGCGCCGAAGAGGGCGACGCACGCCTGGTTGGCGAGGACCACACGGTCTTCGCGGTTCACGAAGATCGCGTCCGGGGCATGGGTGACGAGGAGCCGGTAGCGGTCCGCGGCCTCGCGCGCCTGCACCTCGGACGCCTTGAGGTCCTCCACGACGCTGAGGAGCGCCCGGCGCGCCGCCGTGGCCTCAGCGAGCATGCGCGCCATCAGCGCCTCGGTCGCGCGAGCCTCCTCCTGGGCCTGCCGGCGCGCCGTGATGTCGGTATGCGCGCCGATCATTCGGACGGGCTTGCCGGCTGCGTCCCAGCCGACGATCTCGCCCAGGGACAGGATCCACATCCAGTCGCCGGACCGGGTGCGCTGGCGGAACTCGATGCGGTAGCCGGGACTGCGGCCCTCGACGTAGTCCCGGAGTGCCGACAGGACCGACTCGCGGTCGTCGGGGTGAAGGCGCTCGATCCATGCCGTCTGGGTCGCGTCGAAGTCGCCCAGGTCATACCCGAGCATGGCCGCGTACGTCGCGCTGACCGTGGCCCCACCGGTCCGCAGGTCAAGGTCGTACATGCCCTGCTCGGCGGCGGCCAGGGCGAGCCGCAGGCGTTCCTCGCTCACCCGCATCTCGGCGGCGGCGTGCTCACGCCGGAGCCGGCTGATCATCAGCTCGCCGAGCAGGGCGGTTGCGACCGGGTAGATGAGGATCACGGGAAGGGCGATCGCCCCGAGCACGCGCATCGCCGTGGCCCAGGGCAGCGCCAGCATGAGGGCAAGCATCACGCCATGGACGATCACCCCGAGCGCGAGCAGCTCTGCGAAACCGACCTCCTCCAGCGGGCCGCGCCGCAGCCGGCGCCAGGCCATGCCGATCGACCCGGAGGCGATGATCACGGCCACCCCGACCGCCGCGCCCTCGCCGCCCTGCGTGATGCGGAACGCGGCCGTCACGACCATCGCCACGATCGTCGGCACGGGTCCGAAGACCAGGCCCGTGACGGCGAGCAGCACGGACCGCGTGTCGAACACGATCCCCGGCGCGAGGACCCAGGGCGTGAGCATGATCGCGATGCCGAGGGCCCCCACCATGAGGCCGACGATCACCGGCCCGAGCGGACCGCGTCGCCGGGTCCAGCGGGCGAGGGCGAGGTCGTAGACGACGGCCAGGCCCAACAGGATCGCAGCGTTCTGGACCAGGGGCAGGAGGGCGACGTCAGCCATGGCCGTCCTGGTCGATGGCAGCCCGTTCCTCCTCGTAGCGCGTCGGGCGACCGAGCGCGCCGAGCAGCCGGTTGACCTCGCGCTTGAGATCGATCACCCGGGCCTCGCGGCCCATGGTGATCTCGTTCCAGCGGCGGAGCTCCACGAGCTGCTCACGCAGCGCACGCTCGGCGGCCTTGCGCCCGGTGATGTCGCGGATGATGCTCTGGCGATAGGGCTGCCCGTCGATCTCGACCACGCGCGAGCTGATCTCCACCTGGACACGGGTCCCGTCCCGCCGCTCGTGGACCGTCTCGAACAGGATGCCGTTGGCAAGGCTGCCGGACTCCCAGTCGCGAGCTGTCAGCGCCCGGGTCTCGGGGGCACGCAGGTTCCAGACGGTCATGCCCAGCAGCTCGTCACGGGGGTAGCCGTACAGCTCGGTGGCCGCGATGTTCGCCTCGACGATCACCCCGGACTGATCCAGGATCATGAATGCGTCCCGAGCGTTTGCGAACAGGTAGTCGAACCTCGCGACGGCGGCCGTCCGTTGCCCCTCGACCCTGGAGAGCCGGCGCAGGATCGAGCGCTGACGGACGAGGAAGACCAGCATCACGAGACCGCCCACGAGGACGATCGTGGAAGCCGCCACCATGGCGACGAGCCCGGCGCGCCCCAGTGCGTCGTCCGTGACCTCGTCGAGGTCCACCTTGTCCACGAGGAACCACTCGGTCCCCGGCACCCGGCGCAGGTCCGCCATCACCTCCACGCCCCTGTAGTCGAGCCCCTCGAAGCGCCCGGTCCTGCCCAGGACCGCCTGGACGGCTGGCACCTCCACCCGGCTCAGCGGGATGCTCTCGGGCGGCGTGTCGCCCGCCAGCCGGGGGACCGTGAGGTAGGCCACACTGTCGCCCTCGCGACAGACGAGGAGCGTCTCGCCGGTCTCGCTCGTCGTCGGCCACGTGAGCAGGTTGGCATACAGCGAGGCGGCGGGATTGGACCGCAGCACGAGGATGCCCACCAGCTTGCCGGACTGGTCGCGGACCGCGGCGGCGATGTCGACATGGACGTGGCGGTCGCCATCGGGGTAGACGACCGTCGCGGCACCGACATGCGCCCCCGAGGCCACGACGCTCCGAGCCAGGCGCAGTGTTTCCGCCACCACGGCGGCATGGTCCGGCACAGCCGATGCGAGCAGGCGGCCGTCGGGGTCCAGGAGCAGCACGTTCTCGTCCTGCTCGACGTCCCGGGTAAGGCGGAGCTGCTCGTCGATCCGGGCGCGCCACGCGACATCCTCGGGGTCAGCCCGCCAGTCCGTGATCGCTTCGGCGACCGAGGACGATCCTGCCGCCGCCCTGAGGTCGCCGGTCCGCTCCTCGAGCCAGGCCGTGACCTGGGCGACCCGGAGCCGACCGATCGCCTGGAGGCCATCGTAGTGGTCTGCGGAGACCGACTCGACCTGGCCGCGGACGACGAGGGCGGTGGCGCCGAGCAGCAGCGCGGCGACGGTCGCCGTCGTCGCGACCAGGGATGCGGCCTGTCGCGTGATGGGTGGCCGCCTCACGGCCCGGTCCACGGGCCGCGCGACATCGGCAGCGGCGGTCGCGACGTTCCGCGCGTCTGGCGGCAGGAGTGGCGCCATGAGCGCATGTGGCCGGTTGGTACCCCCAGTTGGAACCCATCGCCGCGCCGGCAATCGGGCGTAGGGTTGCCGAATTCGATTCCGTCGGCGCCACTCTAGTCGGGACCTCGCGGGATGCAAACAGACCAAAAGTCACGTTCGGGGCGGCGCCCCGAACCGTGCGTCTCCCAACTCCACGCGCCGTTACCCTAGGGCCGGAGAGCAGCCCGTCGTCATCGCCCGCCACAACCCGAGGGAGCACGCCCATGCCCGACCTGGACAAGGACACGATCCGGGACTTCGTGAAGCAGTTCCGGATCGAGCCCGGGACGCGCGTGACGCTGCCGAGGGACTTCGATCCGGCGGCCACGCCCGGCCTGAGCTCCGAGGACAGCGAGGGGCTCCTCGCCCAGGGCATCGAGCTCCTGAGCGAGTACCAGGAGCGCCTCGCCGCCCAGGACACGCAGTCCCTGCTGGTGATCATCCAGGCTATCGACGCTGCCGGGAAGGACGGGACGATCCGCCACGTCATGAGCGGCGTGAACCCGCAGGGGGTGAGCGTCAGCAGCTTCAAGGTCCCCTCGCCCGAGGAGATGGACCACGACTTCCTGTGGCGCTACAGCAAAGCGCTGCCCGGGCGCGGGATGATCGGCATCTTCAACCGCTCCTATTACGAGGAGCTGCTCGTCGTCCGCGTGCACCAGGGGATCCTCGAGGGCCAGAAGCTCCCGCCCGAGAAGAAGGACAAGGGCATCTGGACCCGGCGGTTCCGGCACATCAACGACTGGGAGGCCTACCTCGCCGACCAGGGCTACACGATCATCAAGCTGTTCCTGAACCTCTCGAAGGACGAACAGCGCAAGCGGTTCCTCGCCCGCATCGATACGCCCCGGAAGAACTGGAAGTTCAGCGCCGCGGACGTCAAGGAGCGGGCGTACTGGGACGACTACCAGGCGGCGTTCTCGGACGTCCTGTCGCGGAGCAGCACGGCTGTCGCGCCCTGGTACGTGATCCCGGCCGACAACAAGTGGTACACGCGGATCGCGGCAGCCGGCATCATCGCCGACGCGATCATCGGGATGAAGCCCACGTTCCCCGAGGTCGACGAGGAGGCCAGGACGGCGCTGCTCGCCTCGCGGACGGAGCTCATCGCCGAGGATCCGGACGCCGCCAAGGCCGCACAGGCCGAGGCTGCGGCAAAGCCCGCCGCACCCGCGAGGGCCGCCAAGGCCGCTACGGCCAAGGGCGACGCCAGGACGTCGAAGGGCAAGGCCACCAGGGCCAAGGGCGGCAAGAAGGGGAAGTGACCCCGGATCGCGGCGTCAGACGGATCGCGGCGTCAGACGGATCGCAGCGTCAGACGGATCGCAGCGTCAGTTGCCGAGCGCCCGCAGCGGCGGCGGCACGTGACCGGCCCGGCGGACGACCCCGACGGTCGCCCGGTCCCGCACGTCCATGACCGGCGCCCGACCCAGGAGCCCGCCCCAGTCGACCCAGTCGCCGGGCTTCGCGCCCGGGACGGGGATGAGCCGGCAGGCCGTGGTCTTGTGGTTGATCATGCCGTTCGCCGCCTCGTCCGCGATGATCGCGGAGAGGGTGTCGGCGCTCGTCGTGCCGGGCAGGGCGATCATGTCGAGGCCGACGGAGCAGACCGCGGTCATCGCCTCGAGCTTCTCGAGCGACAGGTGCCCGTCCGCGGCCGCCGACGCCATGTTCGCGTCCTCGCTGACCGGGATGAACGCTCCCGACAGGCCTCCCGCTCGGCTCGTCGCCATCGCGCCGCCCTTCTTGACCGCGTCATTGAGCATCGCGAGCGCGACAGTCGTGCCGGGCAGGCCCACCCGCTCGAGCCCGATGAGCTCCAGGATCTCCGCCACGGAGTCCCCGGGTGTGCTCGTGGGCGCGAGGCTGATGTCGACGATCCCGAACGGGACGCCCATCCGCCGCGAGACCTCTCGGCCCACGTGCTCGCCGACGCGGGTGATCTTGAACACCGTGCGCTTGATCTCCTCGGCGACGTCCTGGAGCGGGGCGCCCGGGGGCAGCCGCCGGATCGCGTCGGCGACGACGCCCGGACCGCTGATGCCGACGGAGATCGCCGCATCGCCCTCGCCGAAGCCGTGGAACGCGCCGGCCATGAAGGGGTTGTCCGGCACGGCGTTGGCGAAGATGACGAGCTTCGCGCAGCCGATGGCCGCGGCGTCCTTCGTCCGCTCCGCGGTGTCCTTGATGACCTCGCCCATCATCCGGACGGCGTCCATGTTGATGCCGGCCGAGGTCGTGGCGATGTTCACGGAGGCGCAGACCCTGCGGGTCGAGGCGAGGGCCTCGGGCAGCGCCGCCATGAGCTCCTCGTCGATCCGCGACGCGTGCTTCTCCACGAGCGCCGAGAGCCCGCCGATGAAGTCGACGCCCACGGTGTGCGCGGACTCGTCGAGCGCCTGCGCGAGCTCCAGGATCAGGGTCCGGTCCGGGCGGTCCGCGACCCAGGCGATGGGCGTGACGGCGACGCGCCGGTTCACGATCGGGACGCCCGTCTCCAGGGCCAGGGCGGTGGCGATCGGAACGAGGTCCCGAGCGGCGGTGGTCACGCGCCGGACGACATCCTCGGGGGTTCGGCAGCCACGCAGGTTCAGCCCCAGGGTGACGGTCCGGATATCCAGGTGACCCTGGCCAACCATCCCCACCGATTCGAGGATCTCGTCCATGCCCAGCGGGCCGCGTGCCATCCTGCTCTCCCGTGCGTTCCCGCGGCGTCACGCCGCCGCGCCGCCGCGCCGCCGCTAGATGCGGTGCATGGCCTCGTAGACGGAGTACAGGCGGACGGAGATGTCGACGCCGATCTCCTCGCCCACCCTGCGCAGCCCCTCGGCGAACGCCTCGTAGCCGCCGGTCCCGGTCATGTCCACGACGGTGACCATGACGAAGACGCCGGCGAGGATCGTCTGGGAGAGGTCCGTGATGTTGCCGTGCTGGCGCGCGATCTCCGAGGCGACGGCGGCGATGATGCCCGGTTTGTCGATGCCCTCGACCGTGATGACGGCCAGGTTCGACGCCGCCGTGGCGGCCGCGCTGCGGGTCTCCTCGCCCTCGAACCGGACGCGGTTGCGGCGCAAGTACTCCAGCGCGGACGGGGCGAGCGTCCAGCCCTCCTCCATCTGCAGGGCGCCGTCCTTCACGAACGACGAGACGTTGTCCGAGGTGATGATCCGCACCGGAGGGCTCCCAGGGTTCGCGCGGCGACCGTGGCCGCGCGGTGCGTGCACGGGTGCCACGTCGCCGGGGCGCCCGGGGATCCGCGGGGGTTGCGCGACGGTGTCGCGACCGGGCGCTCGGCCGCTCGGCCGCGTCGAGGGAGACGTGGTGCCACGAGCCAGCGGCGCGCCGCCTCGCTGCGTGCCGCGGGGAACGAGAAGCGGGTCCGGCGGGTGGGAGCGACCCCACGGCACCGGACCCGCGCGTGCTCCCGGGTCACGCCCTGGAGATGAGCCTCCGCGCGTCAACCCAGCCGCTCCAGCCGTTGACGGCGACGACGCGAGCCCAGTCGCCCGCCCGCTCCACCACCACGATCTCCAGGCCCGCGGACACGGTCACGACGGGCGGGACGGCCGGGTTCGGGGCCGCCCAGGCGGGCAGGCCTCCGTCCGGCACGCGGTGGCTCGGGGACCAGGCCGGGGCGACCGGGGTGACCGCCGGCGGGGCCGGCTGGACCGCGGGCGCGGGCTGGGCCACGGGGGCCGGCTGGACCGCGGGCG
>JANNHX010000315.1:0-9440 GCA_031404615.1 Chloroflexota bacterium | reverse complement strand
GCACGAAGGCGGTCCCGTCGCGCACGCAGGCGACCCGGCCGGTGCCGACGAGACAGCCCACCTTGAGCTCGCCGCCGGCGATCGCGCCCAAGGCCACGAGCGCGTCGCGGAGCCGGAGCCGTGGGTCCTCACACGACGAGTGCCGGTGCACGGGCTCGTGCGGCGCCGGACGAGGGCGGGTCGTCCGGGCCGGGCTCCGTGTGCGAAACTTGCCCGCGATGCTGTCCGCCATCCTGATCGCAACCGGCCTGTTCGCGACCGCCGTGGGGTCCTGGCGGGGCTACGCCGCCGCACGCGCGGCGCTTGTCCCGCTCCTGCGTAAGGGCGAGCCCACCCGTGCGCTCGTCGACGCGTCGCGCCCGGTCCACGCCCGGCTTCGCGTGCGCGTTGCCGCCCGGAACGTCCTGATCGCGGTGGTGTGGCTCGCCGTCGCGATGTACGGGCTGTTCCTCGCGACCGTCGGCATGGGGGTGCCCGCATGACGTCCACCACGGCCGAGCGGGTCGCGACGGTGATGGAGCGCTACGAGGCCGTCATCGGCATCGAGATCCACTGCCAGCTCCGCACCGCGTCCAAGATGTTCTGCGGCTGCTCGACGGCCTACGCGGACGCGGCGCCCAACACCCACACCTGCCCGGTCTGCCTCGCGCTGCCCGGGTCCCTCCCGGTCATCAACCGGCGGGCGGTGGAGCTGGTGATCGCCGCAGGGCTCGCCATCGAGGCCACCATCCCCGAGCGCACCCAGTGGGAGCGCAAGAACTACTTCTACCCGGATCTGCCCAAGGGCTACCAGATCAGCCAGTACGCGATCCCGCTCGCGGCCCACGGCCGCCTGGCGATCGAGACGTCCGATGGTCCGTTCACGGTGCCGATCACGCGCGCCCACCTTGAGGAGGACACGGCCAAGCTCGTCCACGCGGACAGCGCACGCGGTGGCTCGGGCGGCGCGGCGGCGGGGCGCGCGACGAACGTGGA
The DNA here is from genome assembly GCA_031404615.1 of Chloroflexota bacterium. Lineage (GTDB taxonomy): Bacteria > Chloroflexota > Limnocylindria > Limnocylindrales > CSP1-4 > CAIXZV01. The sequence goes on along the minus strand of JANNHX010000315.1, from coordinate 8,465 downwards.
CTTCAACCGCTCGGGCGCGCCACTGATGGAGATCGTCACCGAGCCCGACATCCGGACCGCGGAGCAGGCCCGCCGCTACGCCGAGGAGCTCCAGTTGCTCCTGCGCGCGATCGGGGCGAGCGACGCGGACATGGAGCGGGGCCAGATGCGGGTCGAGGCCAACGTGTCGCTGCGGCCGCGCGGCACCGAGGCCTTCGGGACGCGGGTGGAGGTCAAGAACATGAACTCGTTCAGGGCCGTGGAGCGGGCGATCGGGTACGAGATCGAGCGCCAGGCCGCGACCCTCGACGCCGGCGAGCCGCTGGTCATGGAGACCCGTGGCTGGGACGACGGGCGCCAGGCCACGTACCGGATGCGCGCCAAGGAGACATCCGAGGACTACCGCTACTTCCCGGACCCGGACCTGCCGCCGCTCCACGTCGATCCGGCGTGGATCGGGCGGGTGCGCGAGGCCCTGCCGGAGCTGCCGGCCGCCCGCCGGGCGCGGTACGAGGGGCTGGGCATCACAGCCTACGACGCCGCGGTCCTCGTCGCGGACCCCGCAATGGCGGGCGCGTTCGACGCGGTCGCGGCGGCCGGGCCGTCCGTGCCGGCGAAGGAGGTCAGCAACTTCGTCGCCGGCGTGAACGCGCGGGTCGCGAAGGCATCCGGGTACAACGCGGCCGGGACCGCCGGCGCGTCGACCGCCGCGGGGATCGCGGCGCTGCTGGGCGCCATCACGGGCGGGTCAGTCTCGCGACAGGTGGGCCGCGAGCTGCTCGAGCGCCACCTGGCCGATGGGACGGACGCGCAGGAGCTCCTCGCCTCGGCCGGTCCGGGCCCCATCTCGGACGACGCGTCGCTGCTCGCGCACGTCGATGCGGTCATCGCGGCCAACCCAAAGGCAGTCGCGGATTACCGGGACGGAAAGCCCGTCGCCGGGTTCTTCACGGGCCAGGTCATGAAGGCGACCGGGGGTGCCGCGGACGCGGCGCGCGTGACGGCCCTCGTGCGCGGTCGCCTGGAAGGGGAGGGGTAGCAGATGGGCCTGGTCGGCATCGGGCTGATCCTCGCGGGCATCGTGCTGATCGTCGTCGGCGTCATGCGGGCGCGCGGGCCATACCAGCGCTACATGGCGCTGCGGGAGCAGGACGCGAACGTCGCCCGCTACGAGGCGTGGCGCGGCGGCGCGCGGCCGGACGGCAGGACCGGCGCGTCGGTCGCCATGGCCATGCTGCGGCGCCAGGCGCAGGTCGGCGCCGGCATCGTGATCGCCGGGTTCGTCCTCGTGATCGCCGGGTTCGTCGTCCGCTAGGTCGGCGGCACCACCGGTGTCCCGCGCGGCCGCGTCACGTGCCCATCGACCCGCACATCCTCACGTTCAACGGTGTGGCGCCGCCCTGCTGACGATCTCGCCCGGCCCCGACATGGCGCCGATGCTCCGCAACGTGCTCCGGGGCGGGTCGCGCGTCTTGCTGCCGACGGCCATCGGGCCCGCGCGATCCTCACGGAGCGTCTCGCCCTCGGCGAGATCACGCCCGAGGAGTTCGACACCGCGACGCGGGCCCTCGGCTTCGGCGAACCGGGGCACTGACGCCCGGGTCGTCCCGGACCCACCTGATCGCGAACTGCATCAGATCCGCGGTGCCCGCGCACGGGTTGAGCGACCAACCCCGGGTTTCGGGTCCCGAGCCCTGCGTGAAGGGACCGATCCTGATGCAGATGACGATCACGCAAGCGCCTCAGCCGGTGGTGGCCGCGTCGTCCGCCGCACGCAGCGCCTCCGCCGCCGCGGGCCCGTAGGCCTCGTCGGGGAGCGGCCGCCGCCACGCGGTTGCCTGGGCTCCCGCGACCTTGCCCGCCTCGACCGCCGCGAGCACATCCGGCGAGCGCCGCCACGCCCGCAGGAATGCGGCCACGAAGGCGTCGCCGCAGCCCACGGTCGTCCCTCGGACCTCGACCGGCACCACCGGCACGAAGCGGTCCTCGCCACCCGGCCGCCCGTCGAAGACCTGGACCCCGCGCGAGCCCAGCGTCACGATGACGAGCCGGCCAAGGTCGTGCGCCACGCCGCGCAGCCCGGCCACCACCGGGTCGTCGATCGCGCCCGGCCAGCCGACGAAGCCGACGTCGACCGCCCGCATCGTCCTCGCGAAGCGGTCCACCGTGTAGTGCCGGAACCCGAGAAAGTCCGCGCTCACCTCGGGGCCCGCCGTCAGCCCGGAGGCCCACAACCGGTCCAGCTCGCGGATCGCCCCCTCCACGAGCACGAGGTGCAGCCGCCTCGCCCCCGCGATCAGCCGCTCCTCGGCCGCCGTCGACCGGTATGACGCCCACAAGCCCTCGACGAAGTTGTCCATGTGCGGCTGGAGGTCGGGCCGGATCTCGATGTCGATCGACGCCGACGCGCCACGCCCGACGATTGATGCCGCCGAGTACGCGATCCCGTGCCCCCCGAGGAACTCGAGGAAGACCGCGAGCCGGTCCTCGCCCACGCGCGTGAGCAGGTGCCACGGGTCCGCCTCGTCGCGCAGATGCCACGCCATGTTGAGGACGCCGCCCCCGGGCAGCACGAGATCCCGCCCGAGGTAGATGTCGAGGCTGGCCGCCCCGAGCAGGAGCGACCTGGGCGCCGTCACCCCGCTCACAGCCCCGCGAGCGGCTCCGGCCGGTCGTCGCCGAGGGCGAGGAACCGGTCGTAGCGCACCTCGATGACCTTGCTCGTCTGCCAGAACGCCTCGACCGAGAGGTGTCCGCAGCCCTCGCGGTGGTACCACTCGAGGCGGGCGGGGAGCGGCGTGACCAGCGCCGGGTCGTGGACCGGCACGACGGCGGGGTTGAGCACGTACCCGGGCGAGGATGGCTCCCGGATCTGGAGCAGCGAGCCGCCCCGCAACCCGCGGGCGCGTGGGACACGGTGCACGACCCCGGTCCCGAGGTCCACGAGGTCCGCCTCGCCGGCTGGTGTCTCGGTGACCCCGTCCCACCCCGGGTCGTCCACCAGCTCGGCGATCACCCGCCGGACCGAGATGTCCTGGTAGTGGTTCTGGATCGTGTGGGGCTGGTGGTAGTCGGCGTCGAAGACGTTCTCCACGCGGTCGTCGTAGACATTGCCGCAAGTCTCCACGAGGAACCGGACGAGGGCCGGCCGCTCGCGCAGGTACCGCCGGTACGCCTCCTCGTACTCGCGGATCGCGAGGTCGAAGGCGACCAGGCGCCCACGCACGACCCAGGCGTTCCGCCACCCGTCGGCGCCGAAGCGCTCGTCCATGACGGCCCGACGGCGGTGCTTGGTGTCGCCCGAGAAGCCGGGCAGGCCCACGGGGATCCAGGTCTCGGCGAGCGCCGCGGCGGCCGCGACGGGGAGGGTGGTCCACCAGTCGGATCGATCCATTTGCGAAGCGTACGGCGCCGGGACCGGGTCACGCGCGCCCCGTCGGACTCCGCGGGCCCCACCGGACCCGCACCCACCCTAGACTTGCCGCCGGGAACCCTACAGACACACGACGAGGATGGCAGATGCGCGAACGGACTCATGGTGAGGGCTTCGCCACGCGGGCGATCCACGCGGGCGAGCGGCCCGACCCCACCACCCACGCGCACGCCACACCGATCTTCGCGACCGCCACCTTCGCCTTCGACACCGCCGCCGAGAAGGAGGCCGCGGTCGACCGGGCGCTCGAATGGGACCCGACCTCGTACTTCTACTCCCGCACCGGCAACCCGACCAACCGGGCGCTCGAGGAGAAGATCGCCTCGCTGGAAGGCGCCGAGGACTGCGTCGTCTCGTCCTCGGGCATGGCGGCTGTCGCCAGCACGCTGTTCGCGCACCTCGACAGCGGTGACCACATCGTCGTGGGCGACGAGCTGTTCGTGATCACGCGCGTCCTCTGGGAGGACGACCTGCCGCGCCGCAACATCGCCGTGACGGCGGTCGACATGTCGGACCTCACGGGCGTCGAGGCCGCGATCACGCCGAGGACGAAGCTCCTGTTCATGGAGACCTCGACGAACCCGCGCCTGCGGGTGCCGGACCTGGACGCGCTGAGCGAGCTGGCCCACCGCCACGGCCTCCTGGTCGTCGCCGACAACACGTTCCTCGGCCCGGCCCTGTACCGGCCGCTGGAGCACGGAGCGGACATCGTCCTCCACGCCGCCACCAAGTACCTGTCCGGCCACGGCGACGCCGTGAGCGGCGTGGTCTCGGGTCGCAAGGCGCTGATGGACCCCATCCGCAAGCAGACCGACACGTTCGGCCAGGCGGCCAGCCCGTTCTCGTCGTTCCTGGTCCTGCGCGGCGTCCGGACGCTGCCGCTCCGCTCGGAGAAGGGCTCCGCCAGCGCGGCCGCCCTCGCCGCGTTCCTCGAGGGCCAGGAGAAGGTCGAGTGGGTCCGCTACCCGGGCCTCGAGTCGCACCCGGATCACGCTGTGGCGACGCGGCTCCTGGGCGACGGCTACGGCGCCATGGTCACCTTCAAGCCCCGCGGCGGGGTTGAGGGGATGGCCGCCTTCACGGACCACCTCCGATTGTGCGACATCGGCGTGAGCCTGGGCGACGTGTTCACGCTCGTCTATCCGCGGCCGAAGGACGGCGGGATCGTCCGCGTGTCGGTGGGCTGCGAGGACGTTGCCGACCTGGTCGCGGACTTCACGCACGGGCTCTCGTTCGTCGCCTGAGGCGCGGTGCTACGGGCCCCCGACAAGGTCGTACGCGACGAAGGCGTCCTCGCCCGTCCTGACGTAGACCACCGTGGGCATCCCGTCCGCGTTGCCGCCCGGAGCGTCGACCTCGGGCGGGCACGAGGCGAGGGGGCCGGTCGATATGACGATCGGCTCGGCCTCGGTGCGCGTCACGATCTCGTCGCGCGTGAACGTGCGGCTGAGCGAGTCCTTCGTCCAGTCACGCCCGCAGACGGTGATCCGGTCGGGCAGGTTCGCGGGGTCGCGCGCCGCGGTCTCCCCAAGCGCCGCGATCGTCGGCAGGAAGACCCCGAGCGTCAGGGTGAACGCGATCACGGCCGCCCCGCCGAGCAGCGCGACCCCGAGCCAGCTGAACCGGGCCGGGGTGCGGCGGTGCGGCGAAGGCACGACGGGCTCGGCGGCGGGTCGCCCCGGCGCGGCCGGATGATCGGGCGGCACGGGGCGATCGGGCGGCACCGGTGCCCCGGCTCCGCCTAGCTGACCCGGCCGAGTGCGGCGGCGGCGGCCATCGCGGCGCCGATCGTGAGGTCGACGCGGCGGGTGACCTCCTCCTCAGGCGGGCGGAACCAGGTCTCGAGGCCCATGAGCCGGACCTCCTGCCCCACCGTCGGGTCCGCGATGATGTCGGATACGGTCAGGATCGAGCCCGCGCGCACGGGGCGTCCCTTCGCGCGCTCCCGCATGGCGAGCAGGTAGACGGCGGCCGTCTCCATCTCGACGCACAGGTAGCCGCGCCGGCCCCAGCGCGCGACGCCATCGGGATGCGGGTCGTAGAAGACATCGCTCGTCACGACGGGCCCAACGTGGGTGACGAGACCGTTACCGCGCGAGGCGGTGACGAGGGCATTGACGACATCGAAGTCGGCAGTGGGCGCAGTCGGCTCGCCGGCGCCCAGGATCGCGCCCATGCCGGCGCTGCCGACGGCCGACATCGCGACGATCGCGTCGCCGATGCCGAGCTTGCCGAAGCCGCCCGTGGTCCCGACGCGGATGAACGTCGTGACGCCGAGGTTGAGCAGCTCCTCCATGACGATTGACGTCGTGGGAGCGCCCATCATCGTCGTCTGGACGGAGACAGGGACGCCGTCGACGGTGCCCGTGTAGCCCAGCAGGCCGCGGTGCGCCGAGACGAGCTTCGACCCCTCGACGCCGTCGTCGAACCTGGCCGCGATCCGCGTGGCGCGATTGGGGTCGCCGGGCAGCAGCACGACGGACGCGTAGTCACCGGGCTCCGCGTGGAGATGGATCTGGGGCATCGGGTCCTCCGGAGATGCGGCCGCGTGTCGAGGAGGGCCGGCCGCCGCGCTCAGGACCAGTATGTGGCGTGCGGCCTGAAGCCGGGGACACCAGCCGCAAGCGCGTCCCGGGTCATGGCCCCGCGGCGGCCAGGCGCCAGTGCTCGACGGCCGTGCAGCGGTCCATGACGACCGAGAGCCCGGCATCGTGCGCGATCCGTCCCGCCTCGGCGTTCGCGATGCCCTGCTGGAGCCACAGACACCGGGCGCCGGCCTCGACCGCCTCGCGCGCGTGCACCGCGCACGCCTCGGGCCGGCGGAAGACATTGACGAGGTCCACGGGACCGGTCTCGCGTACCGCGTCGGCCAGGGTCGGGTAGCAGGACATGCCGTCGATCTCGGTCGCCGCCGGGCTGACGAGCACGACATCGTAGCCCGCCCGGACGAGCGTCCGCATCACGCCGTGCACCGGCCGGCCGGGGTTCGCCGAGGCCCCGATGATCGCGATCCGGGGGCGCGACCGGAGCAGGTCCCGGATGCCCGCGTCGTCCAGGAGCGGAACCGGCGGACGGCCCTCCTGGACCGCGATGAGGGTGGCGATCCAGTCTCTCTCCGCGTCTGACGCCAACGCGCCCTCCTCCTGCCGCGCGGACTGCGCGGAAACCCGTGGACGGCGACCGGCCGCCCGACGGATGATGGCATTCTCGCGCTACAGTACGGTCGGCCCGGCCCCGCGCCGAGGGTGCCCGGGATCGTAGGAGGAGTAACACGTTGCAGGTCTCTCGCAGGCTGATCGCCCTCGGTGCGGCGTCGGCCATTTTCTTCGCCGCGTGCTCGGGCAGCGCGGCCACCCCCGCTCCGGCCTCGCAGGCCCCAGCATCCGCGGCCCCCGCCACTGAGGCCCCCGCCTCCGCGGCTCCGGCGACCGAGGCTCCCGCGTCGGCTCCGGTCACCGACTACACCGCGTGCGTCGCGTTCGACACCGGCGGTCTGGGCGACAAGGGCTTCAACGACCTGGCCATGAAGGGTCTCAACGACGCCAAGGCGGCCGGGTTCACCATCTTCTTCAGCGAGGCTTCGGGCGCCACGGACTACGCGGCGAACATCCAGCGCCTCATTGACCAGGGCTGCCAGACCATCGTCACGGTCGGCTTCAACCAGGCGCAGGCGACGATCGAGGCGACCCTCGCCAACACCGACATCGCCTTTGCGCAGGTCGACGCGACCTGGGACGAGAAGACCAACGGCAAGACCCCGGCCAACTTCAGCGGCCTTGACTTCCAGATCGACGAGGCCAGCACCCTGGCCGGCTACGTCGCGTCGGGCGTCAGCAAGACCAAGGTTCTCGCCACCTACGGCGGCCAGCAGTTCCCGGGCGTGACCCGCTTCATGGACGGCCTGGTCGCGGGCGCGAACATCTACAACGAGCAGAACAGCGCGACCGTCAAGGTCCTCGGCTGGGATGCCGCGAAGCAGACCGGCACCTTCGTCGGCGGCGACAACCCCTGGGGCGACCCCGCCAAGGGCGAGCAGCTGGCGCAGACCTTCATCGACCAGGGCGCGGACGTCATTCACCCGGTCGCCGGCGGCACCGGCAACGGCACCATCAAGGCGATGGCCGCTGCCGGCAAGTGGGCGATCGGTGTCGACTCCGACCAGGCCGTCTCGCTTCCCGAGTTCGCGAAGGCCATCCTGACCTCCGCCGAGAAGCGCATCGACGTCGCGGTCCTCGAGACCATCAAGAAGAACGCGGGCGGCGACATGGGCGGCGAGAACTTCCTCGGCACCCTAGCCAACGGCGGCGTGGGCATCAGCTCCTTCCACGATCTTGACTCAGCGGTTCCCGCCGAGCTCAAGGCGCAGGTCGAGAAGCTGTCGGCCGACATCGCGTCCGGCGCAGTCAAGGTCGCCGACTACCTCAAGTAGTCGACGGCCTCACCACGAAGCTTCCGCCCGCCCGTCCTCGGATCCCGAGGGCGGGCGGGCGCCTATTCGAGGGTCGAGAGGGTCCATGCGCCTCGAGCTCAAGGACATCACCAAGCGATTCCCTGGTGTCCTCGCCAACGACAGGATCTCCATCGCCGCTGATCGTGGCGAGGTGCTGGGCCTGCTCGGTGAGAACGGTGCCGGGAAGAGCACCCTGATGAACATCCTGTCCGGTCTCTACAAGCCGGACTCCGGTGAGATCCTGATCGACGGGACCCCACGCAACTTCACGGATCCCCGGCAAGCCATCGAGGCCGGGATCGGCATGGTCCACCAGCACTTCCAGCTGGTGCCCGTGTTCGACGTCGTCGAGGCCGTCGCCCTCGGCGCCGAGAGCGTCAAGGGCTTCGCCGGCACCTTCGATCGCAAGGCTGCAAAGACCCGCGTGATGGAGCTCTCGCAGCAGTACAACCTCAACGTCAACCCGGACGCGAAGATCGAGGACCTCCCCGTGGGCGTGCGCCAGCGGGTGGAGATCCTCAAGGCGCTCTACCGGCAGAGCGACATCCTCGTCCTGGACGAGCCGAGCGCTCATCCGCGGCTTCGGCCGCGAATGCCGCCATC
>JANNHX010000314.1:0-6598 GCA_031404615.1 Chloroflexota bacterium | reverse complement strand
AGGTGCTCTCCGAGCCGACCCCGGTCCAGGCCCGGGCGTTGGCGCTGATCGGGGTCTCACCCGGCAGCGTGTAGACAGAGCGCCGCAGCCTCACCAGCCAGTTTCGTGCTCGAACGTGCCCGCAGAGCGCTGGAAGTTCGGCCTAGCGGTTGAGCTCCGCGACCAGCACGCTGCCCAGCACGATCGCCGCGCCAACCATCTGGACCGGCGTGAATACCTCCCCCAGGACGAGCCACGCGATCGCTGTCGCGAAGATCGGCTCCGTCATGCCCACGACCGACGCCTGCGACGCCCGCAGGTGCTGCATCGAGAGCACCACCAGCGAGAACGGCATCACGGTGCCCAGCACGATCATCCAGCCCGCGAGACCCACGGCCGGCACCGCGGGTCCCGCCTCGCCGAACAGGTGGACCGTGCCGGCGAGCCCCTCGAACGGGAACGTCCACCACGGCGCGACCAGCGCCCAGAACAGGGTCGCGGCGCCCATGCCCCACATCGTGAGCGAGACGGGGTCGCGCGGCGCCGGGCGCTGGACCTGCATGTCGGCGGTCACGTAGTAGACGGCCAGCGCCACCGCGGCCCCCACGGCGAACGCGACGCCGACCGGGTCGAGCGTCAGCCCCTCCCAGACCTGGGCGACGACGGCCAGCCCCGCGAGCGCGGTCACGAGCGCGATCCAGACCGCGGGCTTCGTGGGGTGACCCAGCCCGAACCGGAACCAGATCGCGATCATGAGCGGCGCGCTGAACTCGATCAGCAGCGCGATGCCGATCGGCAGCCGCTCGATCGCCGCGTAGTAGAGGTACTGCGTCAGCGCGACGCCCAGGACGCCGTACACGAGCAGCAGCGGGATCTCGGAGCGCCGGAGCCGGAGCGCGGACCGGTTGGTGAGCGCAACGAACCCGAGCAGGATCAGGAACGCGAACGTCGCACGCAGCTGCGAGAGCCGGGTCGCCTCCATGCCGCCCAGGAGCAGCGTCTTGGCAACGGTCCCGTTGAGCGCGAACAGCAGCGCCGCGGCAAGGTACAGGACGTACCCGGTCGCCGGGTGGCGGACGCGCGCGGGAGCGACGCCGGGCAGCGGCTCGGCGAGATCGGTCACGACGAGAGGCCGTGCGCCTGCTCGTACGCGGTGATGAGGGCGACCGCCTCGACCGGGTCGTCGGTAACGTGGAGAAGGTCGAGGTCCGCCTGCGAGATGGACCCGGCTGGCAGCTGGACGTCGCGCATCCAGGCGAGGAGGCCATCCCAGTAGGCGTGCCCGATCAGCACGACCGGGAAGTCCCGGATCTTGCCCACCTGGATGAGGGTGAGCGACTCGAACAGCTCGTCGAGCGTCCCGAACCCGCCCGGCATGATGATGAAGGCATCCGCGTACTTGACGAACATCGTCTTGCGGGCGAAGAAGTAGTGGAACTCCACGGAGAGGTCCACGTACGGGTTGAGGTGCTGCTCGTGCGGCAGCTCGATGTTGCAGCCGATCGACAGGCCGCCCTGCTCGTGGGCGCCCTTGTTGGCCGCCTCCATCGCGCCCGGGCCACCACCCGTGATGACCGCGAAACCCGCCTTCGCGAGCTCCGCGCCGACCTGCCGGGCCAGCTCATAGCCCTCGCTGTCGACCGGGGTCCGCGCGGAACCGAAGACTGCACACGCGCGGCCGACGCCCGCGAGGGCCTCGAAGCCCTCCACGAACTCCGACAGGATCCGCAGGGCTCGCCATGTGTCGGTCTCGAGGAACTCCGGGCGGCCGCGTTGCGTGGTGAGGAGCTTCTCGTCCTCGGTCTTGCCGCTGACGCCAAGCCGCTGGCGCGTCTCTGGGCGCATGGACACGCGCCCCCGACGCATGGTGCGCGGCGAGGGACGGTGGGCTGCGTCGGCGTGGGGGTCGGCGGGCGCGCCAGCCGCAGCGGGCGTTTGATCGTGGTCGCTCATTGGGGCAGAATGCCACCAGTGCGGGCAGTCTGCGAGGCGGCGGCTCGGGAGGGATCGCTCGGCGTCGCGCAGCAACCCCGCGGATCGACATGTGGACACGGTGATGACGCGCGACCCCGGCCGACCGTGCCGAGCCAGCCGGTCCGTCGCGCGGGTATCTCCCCGCTCGAAGGTGAACCGCGATGCGTTCGACCCTCAGGCCCACTCGGCCTCTCCGGCGCCTTGCCCCCGCCGCCGTCCTCCTCGTCGCCCTCCTGGTCACAGGCTGCGATGCCGCGCCCGGCCCCACGACGACCGGGGGGGCATCCATCCGGCCGGCGAGCCCGACCGGCACGCCATCGGCCGGACCGGCAAGCCCCTCGGCACCGACCGCGCCGACCGCCGTGCCCAGCGCGACGCCCGCCCCCACGCAGGCGCCCGACGCCATGGACGCCCTCACGCGCGGTGCGCTCGCGGTGACGGTCACCGAGGACCTGCGCGTGCGCTCGCAGCCGCGCGTCGCGGCGGACTCGGTCAAGCACACCCCCACGCTGCCCGTCGGCACCCAGCTGGTCGTCATCGGCGGGCCCGTTGCGGCGTCGGGCTACACGTGGATCCAGGTCTCGCCCATCGGCTTCGAGCTCCGCGGAAACGTCGACGCGGGTTGGGTCGCGGTCGCCGACCATGACGGCACGGCGTGGGTCGCCCCGGCCACGGATCCGACCCCCGGCTACGAGCTGGCCTCCGTTCGGGTGGAACGGCCCGATGCCGGCGCCGCCGAGGCGAAGGCCGCCGCGGCCGCCCAGAACGCCTTCGGCGTCGCGCTGTACAGGCGGTTGCTCAAGGAGCCGTCGCTCGCCCTGGCGGGCAAGGGCGTCGCGATGTCGCCGTACAGCGTCGCCACGGCCCTTGCGATGGTCCGCGCAGGCGCCAGGGGCGTCACGGCCGCGGAGCTTGACCGGGTCCTGCGGGTGCGCGGCTGGGACGCCCTCGCGGGCGGCCTCAACTCGCTGGACCAGCGGCTGACCTCGCGCGACGCCGCGTGGGTCGACTACGAGGACGATCCGCACTGGCTGGCACTCCGGACCGCGAACATGGCCTTCGGCCAGGAGGGCTTTCCCATCGAGCCGGCCTACCTGGAGCGGATCGCCCGGACGTTCGGCGCCGGCCTCGGAACCGTGGACTTCGAAGGCCGGCCCGACGCGGCCAGAGAGGCCATCAACGCATGGGTCGCCCGGCAGACCCTGGGCCGCATCCCCAGGCTCCTCGAAGAGCTCGACGTCCGCGAGTCGACCCGGTTGGTGCTCGTCAACGCCATCTACCTCAAGGCCGAGTGGGTGCGGCCGTTCCTGCCCGAGAACACCCGCGACCGCGCCTTCACCACCGCGGCGGGTGCCGTCGTGACCGTGTCGACGATGACCCAGTTCGGCGGGCAGGACATCGTGCTCGCGAGCGGAGACGGCTGGCGTGCCACAGAGCTGCGCTACCTGGGCATGGACGGGACAACGCCGCTGGCGATGACCCTGATCGTCCCCAATGACATGGCCGCGTTCGAGCGGCGCCTCTCGACGGCCTTGCTGGGCAGGGTCCAGGCCCGGATCACCGCCGAGGGCAAGCGCCAGCAGAAGGCGGAGTTCCCGGCCGACGAGCAGGACGCCTGTGGCTGGTACCCCTACCAGGTCCGGCTCTTCCTGCCCAGGTTCGGCGTTGACACGCGGGCGAGATTGATCGAGCCGCTCAAGGCCATGGGGATGCCGAGCGCCTTCGATGCCTCAACGGCGGACTTCACCGGCATCAACCCGGACGCCATGCTCTATATCGGCGGGGTGATCCACCAGGCGAACATCGACGTGGACGAGGAGGGCACCACGGCCTCGGCGGCGACCGCGATCGGCGTGGACACCGGGGGCTGCACGGGGCCCTCGCCCAGGACGACGAAGGTGCTGCGCTTCGACAAGCCGTTCGTGTACCTGGTCCGGGACGTCGGGACCGGCGCGATCCTGTTCATGGGCCGGGTGATGGACCCGACGAAGCGCTGACCGATCGAGCATGGGAGGGCGGCCAGGACGGGACTCCACGAGCGCTGTTCGGTGGACCGCTACTTCGGCTTCGCGAGCCAGGCCTTCCAGGTCTCCTCGGCCTTGCCGGCAGTGAACTGCTCGCCGTATCGGACCAGCGGCAGGCGCATCAGCCTCACGTCCGCGAGGAGGCGGCTGGTGATGCCGGCCGTGTCCGTCGTAAGGAAGGCGAGGCCCTGCTCCCGGTAGCCGCGGCAGTCGGTGTCGAGGAGGGCCGCCGCGCCCAGCCGGTCCGTGAACCGCCGCAGCTCCCCGGGCGCGATGGGCTTCTTGCGCAGGTCCACGAAGTGCACCACGATCCGCCGCTCCCGGAAGAACCGGAGCGCGCCCCGCGTCGCGTTGCTGTCCTCCAGTCCGAAGACCTGGATGTTGGGCATCTTCTTCGTCGGCACCTTGCCGAGCGGGGCGGGCATCAGGCGCTTCCCTCCTGGCGGGCGGGTCGTCATCGGAGCGCAGGGTAGCGCGCGGCCCGCGTACCATGGGCGGCCAGGAGGTTCCGCCTTGACGATCTGGTTCACCGTGCAGCTCGACGACCGCCCCGGGGCGCTCGCGCAGGTCGCGAACGCGCTCGCCGAGCGCGGGGTCAACATCACCGGCATCGTGGGGGTCGCCGAGGACACCGACGGCGCGCTCATGCTGACCACCAGCGACGCCCCGCAGACCCGCGAGGCGTTCACCGCGCTCGGGATCGCGTTCGACGTCCACGACCCGACGAGCGGCGAGCCCACCGGGATGTCCATCGCCGACATCGTCGCCGGCCGTTCCTCCTAGCCGATGCCCCGCCGGAACCCCCAGCCGCTCCCGCCCACCATTGCCGCGCGCCTCGAGGTCATCGACGACCCGGGCGCGGTTGGCATCATCGCCTCGGCCGTCGGTGTCGTCGGCGGTCGGATCCGCACCCTGGGTACCGTCCGCCGCGGCGGCAGGGCCGGCGTTGCGAACCCCGATGGCCACGACTCGGTCGAGGTCGAGATCGAGGTCGAGGACGCGGGCGAGGCCGCGCTGCTCGGCGCCCTCGAGCCGCTGGCCGAAGTGCGATCGATCCGGTTGACCCGGCCGCTGGGCAAGGTCTTCGGCAAGCGCGTCATCGTCGTCGGTGGCGGCGCGCAGGTCGCGCAGGTCGCGCTCGGCGCGGTGACCGAGGCGGACCGGCACAACCTGCGCGGCGAGCGCATCTCGGTGGACACGATCCCGCTTGTCGGCGAGGACAACATCGCGTTCGCGGTGCGCGCGGTGGCGGACCTCCAGCGGGCGCGGATGCTGGTTCTCGCGGGCTCGATCATGGGCGGCGACATCAGCAGGGCCGCGGACGAGCTGCGCGCCGTCGGCATCCCGATCATCGCCCTCAACATGGCCGGCTCCATCACGGACCACGTCGACCTCGTGGTCAGCGACCCGGTCCAGGCCGGCACGATGGCTGTCATGGCGGTCGCTGACACGGCGACCTTCGACCTCGCCAAGCAGCGCGGCCGCAGGTACTGAGCGGACTTCATCGAGAGTCGAGGGTCGAGTGAAGCGACGAGGACCCCTGGAGAGCGACACCTGTCGGGACCGCGTCATGCCGGCCCTCACGGATATCGGCTGGTCGAGGGGCCAGATCGTTGAACAACGCGCCTTCACGGCGGGCCGAATCGTCCCGTCGGATCGAAGGCATCATCGACTCCAGGGCCTCAGGGCTGACTACCTCCTGGAGATCGAACCGGACTTTCCCCTGGCCGTCGTCGAGGCGAAGCGGGAGTTCAAGCTGCCGGGCGACGGGCTCCAGCAGGCCATGCGCTACGCCGAGATCCTCGGGCTTCCGCTTGCGTACTCGACCAACGGCGTCGGCATCGTGGAGCACAGCTTCGTCACCGGGCAGCAGGCGACTCGCGATGTCTTCCCGTCGCCAGATGAAGCCTGGACTGCCTATCGCGCCTGGCGTGGTCTCGCGGAACCCGCGGCCGAAGGGGTCCGGACGCCGTTCAACCGTGAGCTGCGAAACGCCGAGGGGGGCGTCAAGCGGCCCCGCTACTACCAGACGATCGCCATCAACCGGGTCGTCGCGGGACTGCTCGCCGGCCGGCGCCGCCTGCTGATCACGATGGCAACGGGCACGGGCAAGACCTTCGTCGCCCTCCAGGTGGTCTGGAAGCTTGCCCAGCGCACATCGCTCAGCGGCCGCCCACCTCGGATTCTGTACCTGGCGGACCGGAAGGTGCTGATCGACCAACCGCTCGAGCGCGAGTTCAGGCCGGTCTTCGGGGACGCAGTCTGGCGCATCCGAGGCAAGGCCCGAACCGGGAGGCAGATCTACTTCGCGCTCTACCAGTCGCTGGCCGGCGGCAGCAAGCAGATGTTCGAGCGGTATCCACGGGACTTCTTCGACCTGATCATCGTCGACGAGTGTCATCGGGGGAGCGCCGCCGACGAGTCGACCTGGCGCGAGATCCTCGAATACTTCGCACCTGCCGCACAGCTCGGGATGACCGCGACGCCACTCCGAAGAGACAACGTCGACACGTACGCCTACTTTGGTGACCCGGTCTACCAGTACTCGCTGGCGCAAGGGATCGACGATGGATTCCTGGCCCCATACCGGGTCCATCGCATCGCCCTGTCGGCCGATCTCT
>JANNHX010000313.1:0-6915 GCA_031404615.1 Chloroflexota bacterium | reverse complement strand
GCCCTCGTAACGACCTCGCCCTCGATCACGCCGGACTACAACACGACCGAACCGCGCCTCCGCGGCGCGCTTGGGGCGCTGGTCGCGGCCAGGGCCACCGGTGAGGCCGGCGTCCCGGCGCTCGTCTCGGAGTCGGACCTGTTCCTGCGCCTGTGCCCCGCGCCGACGATCGGCGTCACCGGGACGAAGGGCAAGACGACGACCTCGTCGCTCGCGCACGCGATCCTCGCCGCCGATCCCAGCCACCCGGCGGTCCTCGGCGGCAACATCGGCGTGCCGCTCGTGGAGCGCCTGCCGGAGCTCACGCCCGGGCACCGGGTCGTCGTGGAGCTCTCGGAGCTCCAGCTGCCGGCCCTGTCGCGTGGCACGACCGTCGCCGCCTACACCAACGTCACCTCCGACCACCTGGACCGCCACGGGACGGTGGACGCCTACCGGCGGGTCAAGCGCCGCCTCGCGGAGCTCGTGGACCCGGACGGCGCGCTTGTGCTCAACCTCGAGGACCCGGTCGTCGGCGGGTACGCGGGCCTCGGCACCGCGCCGGTGGTCCTGTACCGGAACGATCGTCCCGTGCCCGGCGGCCTCGGTGTGCTCGACGGCTGGATCGTGGCTGCGGCCGTGGAACGGCTGCCCCTCGCCGGCGGCGGGATCGCCCAGGCGGGCCCGGGCGGCGGGATCATGCCGGTCGACGAGCTCGGCATCCCCGGGCGCCACAATGTCTCCAACGCGCTCGCCGCCATCGCGATCGGGATGCTGTTCGGGGTCGCCCCGGACGCCATCCGCCGGGCAGCCGCGGCGTTCACCGGTGTCGAGCATCGCCTCCAGTCGGTGGGCCTCATCGACGACGTCCGGTTCGTCAACGACTCCCAGGGAACCCAGCCGGACGCGGTCATCGCTGCGCTGCGAGCCTTCCCCCCCCCGGTCGTGCTGATCGCCGGCGGCCGCGACAAGGGCGTGGACCTGTCCGAGCTCGCGCAGGTCGCCGCCCGGACGGCTGCCGCGGCCGTGCTGATCGGCGAGAGCGGCCCGACGCTCGAGGGCCTGTTCCGGGATGCTGGCCTCGAGCGCACGGCCCGCGCCGCGACCCTCGACGAGGCCGTCGTCACCGCCGACGCGTTCGCGCATCTCGCCCTGGGCGACGCCCCCGAGGGCACCGTGGCGACCGTGGTCCTGAGCCCGGCCGCCGCCTCGTTCGACATGTTCGAGGACTACGCGGCACGGGGCCGCGCGTTCATCGATGCCGTGGGCCGGCTCGCCGTGGCCCGGGGCACCCGCCAGGCCACCGACGGGAGGCCCGCATGAGCACCGTACCCATGACCACGGTCCGCGCCCCGGCCAAGGACCGGACGCGCGCCAACACCCTGAAGCGCGAACGCCATGAGCCGGAGTACGGGATCCTCGTCGCCACGGTCGCCCTCGCGGCGATCGGCATCCTCATGGTCTACAGCTCGTCCGCGATCAAGGCCTACCTGTCCAAGGACGGCGATCCGTTCGCGATCGTCGGGCCGCAGATCCAGTGGGCGGCCATGGGGCTCGTCGCGATGCTCGTGATGATGCGGGTCGACTACCGCTGGCTGCGGGTCGCGTCCGTGCCGCTGTTCCTCGTCGGCGTGGGCGGGCTGTTGCTCGTGTTCATCGACCCGATCAACGTCGAGGTCGGCGGCTCCGCACGCTGGCTCAAGATCGGGCCGCTGCCGGCCGTCCACCCGGCCGAGTTCATGAAGCTCGCGCTGGTCGTCTACCTCGCCCACTGGTTCGCCAAGCGCGGGACAGCGGTACGCGGCCTGATCTCCGGCACGCTGCCGTTCCTCGTCATCGTCGGGCCGGTGGTCGTGCTCGTCCTGCTCGAGCCCGACCTCGGCACGTCGTCCGTGCTCGCGTTCACGGCCTTCACCATGTTCTTCCTCGCCGGCGCCAACCTGCTCCACCTCATCGGCATGGCGGCCGCGGCTGTCCCGGCGGTCGTCCTGATGTTCATGCGCGGCTACCAGATGGACCGGATCACCGCCTGGCTGGACCCGTGGGCCAGCGGCACGACCCTCGGCTTCCACAGCATCCAGGGTTACCTCGCGCTCGCCCTCGGCGGCGTGCTTGGCGCGGGGCTCGGCGAGAGCCGGCTCGCGGGCGGCCTGTTCCTGCCCAACGCGTTCAACGACTTCATCTTCGCGATCATCGGCGAGGAGTTCGGCCTGCTGGGCGCCGGCCTCGTGATCGTCCTGTTCCTGGCCATCGGGTATCTCGGGATCCGGACGTCGCTCGGGGCCCCGGACACGTTCGGTGCGATGCTGGCGGCCGGCATCACGGCCTGGATCTGCCTCCAGGCCTTCATCAACATCGGCGTCGTGGTGGGGCTCATCCCCGTCACCGGCATCCCGCTGCCGTTCGTCTCGGCCGGCGGGTCGAGCCTGATCATCAGCTTCGCGGCCGTCGGCATCCTGCTGTCGGTCTCCCGTGAGACGGTGGAGAAAGGAACCTGGAACGATGCGCCTGCTGATCGCGGGCGGGGGGACGGGCGGTCACATCTACCCGGCCCTCGCCGTCGCCCGATCGCTCCGCGCTCGAGCCGGCGCGCCTGAGCTCGGGTGGCTCGGCGGGCACCGCGGCCTCGAGGCGGAGATCGTCCCGTCGGCCGGGATCCCGCTGCGCCGGCTGATCCTGCGCTCCCTCCGCTCGGCCGGGCGGGACATCCACCTGGTCCTGGACCCGCTGCGCCTGGCGCTGTCGGTCCCGCAGGTGTTCGTCCTGCTGATCGCGCGCCGGCCGGCGGCGATCTTCACGACGGGCGGCTACGTCGCGATCCCGGTCCTCGTGGCGGCCGCCGTCCTGCGCATCCCGAGCGTGCTGTGGGACGGCAACGTCGTCCCGGGGCGCAGCGTCCGGCTCGTCGCGAGGCTCGCGACGGTGGTCACGGTGAGCCACGCCGCGACCGGCACCACGCTCGCCCGGCCGCGCACGTACGTCACGGGCACGCCCATCCGCTCGCTCGCGGCTGTGGACGTGGACGAGGCCCGCGAGCGGTTCGGGGCCAGGCCCGGGGAACGGATCCTGCTCGTCTTCGGCGGGTCGCAGGCCGTACGGCGCATCAACGACGCGGTGACGGCCGCCCTGCCGCGGCTGGTCGAGCGCATCCGGGTCGTGCACGTGACCGGCGACGCCGGGTACGCGGCGGCGGTCGCGGCCCGCGAGGCGCTGCCAGCCGGTCTCCGCGACCGGTACCGGCCCACCCCGTTCCTCCACGGCGACGACATGACGCTCGCCCTCGCCGCGGCCGATCTCGCCGTGGGCCGCGCCGGCGCGTCGACCCTCGCCGAGGCCGCGGCCTTCGCCCTGCCGACGGCCATCGTCCCGTACCCGCACGCCGCGGGTCACCAGCGGCTGAACGCGGACGCCTTCGCCGAGGCCGGGGCCGCCGTCCTGATCGAGGACGAGGACCTCGACGCCGACCGCCTGGTCGAGGCTGCGGGCCTGCTCGCCGACCCCGCCCGGCACGCCCTCATGTCGGCCGCCGCGCGCGACCTCGCCCGGCCCGATGCGGCGGTCGCCGTCGCGGACCTGGTCATGGCGCTCGCCCACCGCGAGGAGCTGCCGTCCGCCGCCGAGATCGACAGCGTCGCGCGCGGGTCGCGTCCGTGACGGACCTGCCGCGCTTCGACCCCTTCGCCGTCGGGACCGAGATCCAGCGGCGGCTCGGGGTGAAGACCGTCCGCGACGAGCTGCTCGCGCGCCACACCTCGATGCGCACCGGCGGCCCTGCGGACCTGTTCGCCGTCGCGCACAACGCCTTCGAGCTGCGCGGCCTCGTCCGGTTTGCCCGGGCGCGCGCGATCCCGTTGCTGCTCCTCGGGCGGGGGAGCGACCTCGTCATCGCTGACGCCGGGTGCCGCGGCCTCGTCGTCCAGGTGCGCGCCGAGGGGGCCCGTGTCGAAGGCGACCGGTACCTCGCAGATGCCGGCGTTCCCATGGCGCGCGCCGCCACGGAGACGCAGGGGGCGGGGCTGACGGGCCTCGAGTACGGCCTTGCGATCCCGGGCACGGTCGGCGGGGCGGTCTGGGCGAACGCCGGCGCGCACGGTTCGGAGACGGCGGGGGTCCTCGAGTCAGCCACGGTGCTGCTCGGCGACGGATCCGAGGCGGTGCTGCCGGCCGCGGACCTTGGCTTCTCGTACCGCCACAGCCGGTTCAAGGACAACCCCGACGAGCTCATCCTCTCGGCGATCTTCCGGCTCGCGCCCGCGGACCCCAACGCCATCAAGGCCCGCCTCGACGAGATCCGCCGCTGGCGCCGCGAGCACCAGCCCCTGGGTATTCCGTCCGCGGGGTCGGTCTTCCGCAACCCGCCCGGTGACTCCGCGGGGCGGCTGATCGACGCGTTGGGCCTCAAGGGCTACCGTGTCGGCGGCGCCGTCGTCTCAGAGAAACACGCCAACTTCATCGTCAACGACACGCACGGGACCGCCACCGACGTCCGCCGGGTGGCGGAGCATGTCCGGGCGGAGGTCCGAGCCCGTCACGGCATCGACCTCGCGTTCGAGATCGAGTTCGCGGGCGACTGGTCCGGGTGGACGCCCGAGGAGACAGTCTGATGCCCGGGTTGATCACGAAGTGAGTGTTCCGCCGCTGGCTCACGACCCCGCCGCGACCCACGTCGCGGTGATCCTGGGCGGCCCCTCGGCAGAGCACGACGTGTCGATCGTGTCCGGGTCCGCCATCGCCGACGCGCTCATCGCCTCGGGCTACCCGGTCGAGACCTGGCTCATCGACCTCGGCGGCGCCTGGTGGCGGCTGCCGGACGGGTTCCGCCGGGACGGGCGGCCGCAGGCCGCCTACGACGACCCTGCGGCACTCGGCGCGACCGGCCCCAAGGACGCGGGGCAGGCCCTCGAGGCGCTCGCGGAACGCGAGCGGCGCCCCGTCGTCTTCATCGCGCTTCACGGCCCGTTCGGCGAAGATGGCACCGCCCAGGCGCTGTGCGAGGCGGCGGGCCTCGCGTACACGGGTTCGGGCGTCACCGCGAGCGCGGTCGGCATGGACAAGGCGGTCTTCAAGCGGCTCGTCCGCGGCCTGGGCCTCCCGGTGACGGACTGGGTGGAGGTCCGCGCGAGCCGCTGGACCGCGGATCCGACGCCGGTCCTCGCGGAGCTCGCGGCGTTCGCGGCCGCGGGCGGCGACGAGCGGCTCATGGTCAAGCCCGCGCGCCTCGGCAGCTCGGTCGGGATGACGCTGGCCCACACGGCCGCCGAGCGGACCGCGGCCCTCGATGAGGCGTTCCGCTTCGACGACCTGGTCCTCGTCGAGCGCTACCTCGCCGGCGCCCGGGACCTCGAGGTCTCCGTCATGGGCAACGAGCCCCATGAGCTGGAGCTCTACGGGCCGGGCGAGATCATCTCCGGCCACGAGTTCTACGACTACGCGGCGAAGTACACGCCGGGCCTGTCCGAGTCGACCCTGGCCGCCGAGGTGACGGCATCCCAGAAGACCGCGATGCGCAAGCTCGCCCGCGACGCCTACCGGGCCGTGGGCGCGGAGGGCTTCGCCCGCATCGACTTCCTGCTCGGCGGCGAGACGCTCGTCGTGTCCGAGATCAACACGATCCCGGGCTTCACGCCGATCAGCCTCTTCCCGGCCCTGTGCGCCGCCGGCGGCTACGACTTCGCCGCGGTCTGCCGCCGGGTTGTGGACCTGGCACTCGCGCGAGACCGCTCCCGCGTCCGCCACCGGCTCACCGCCGCCGACCTGCCGAGGTGACCCGACCGTGATCCGACGCTCCGGGGGCCGAGGGACACCCACAGCCAGACCCGTCCGACCCGCCGCGCTGCGCCCGGGAGCGAGGCCCGGTGGCGGTGTCCGGCGCACGCGGCCGATCCGGCGCGCCTCCGCCGGCCTGACGCCCGTCCGCGCCGGCGCGTTGCTGGCAGCCCTCGCCGGCGTCGCGGCCGTCTACGGGCTCGCCGCCTCGGGCGCCTTCACGGCCAACCGTACGACGGTCAGCGGCGCGACCTGGACCGCCGAGGAGCGGATCGTCGAGGCACTCGCGATCCCCGAGGGCACGAACGTGTTCACGATCCGGACGTCGGACCTCGAGGCGGCCGTCAGCGCCATCCCGGCCATCGCGGACGCGACGGTGACCATCGCGCTCCCCGACGAGGTGCGGGTGGTCGTGACGGAGCGCGAGGCGCTGCTGGCCTGGAAGGTGGGGGACCGCCGGTTCCTCGTCGATGGCGACGGGAAGCTCTTCGCGGAGCTCGGCGACGACGCGTCCGAGGCCGCGGCCGAGCTGCCCGTCATCGACGATGCCCGTCTCTCGTCCATGGCCCTCGAGGTCGGAACGGTGCTCGACGCCGTCACGCTCGATGCCGCGCTCCGGCTGGGCTCCCTCTCGCCCGCAGACGTCGGCTCGGGCGCCCGGGCGCTGGTCCTGCGCGTCGACGACCTCAACGGCTTCACGATGCGGACGCGCCCCGCATCCTGGTCCGCCGTCTTCGGCTTCTATACGCCGACCCTGCGCACCACCGAGATCATCCCGGGCCAGGTGCGCATGCTGCGCAGCCTCCTCGCCGGCCGCGAGGACGCCGTGGCGCGGGTCATCCTCGCCGACGAGCGGAGCGGGACCCTCGTGCCCCGCGAGACGCCGACCCCGACCAAGTCACCCAGGCCGACCAGGTCGCCCAAGCCGACCAAGCCCGCGAAGACGCCCAGGCCCGGCGCATCACCGGCGCCCGACGCGAGCACCGCCCCGTGACGGCGGCCGTCGTCGCCATCGCCTTCGCGGCAGGCCCCGGCACGCGATCGTCTGGTAGCGTAGGCCCGACGTTCACAACCGGACGGAGGACTGCCCGCCTGTGCTCCTGCCCCTCGTGGGTCTATTCCTCGGTGTCGTGGCGGGGCTCGTCCTCAACGTCAACGTCAGCTTCGAGT
>JANNHX010000312.1:0-2908 GCA_031404615.1 Chloroflexota bacterium | reverse complement strand
CCTGGCGGAGCGCCACATCCGCGCGTCGAAGGGCATCCCCTCCTTCCTGGGCTACCTCGGGGGGCGGCGCTACGACGCTCGGGACCCGCATGCGTACCCGGCCTCGACCTGCATCTCCATCGACGACGAGATCGTCCACGGCATTCCCGGCGACCGGGAGATCCGCGCCGGCCAGATCGTGTCGGTGGACGTGGGCGTCATCTACGACGGCTGGCACGGCGACGGCGCCCGCAGCTTCATCTGCGGCGGCGAGTCGGCCGGGACCCCGGCAGCGGTCAAGCTGGTCCAGACCACGCGCCTCTCGCTCTTGGCGGGGATCGCGGCGGCCGCGGCCGGCAACCACATCGGGCACATCTCGGGCGCGGTCGAGGACGTCGCGCGCCCGGCGGGCTTCGGTATCGTCCGCCAGTACGTGGGCCACGGCATCGGCACGTCGATGCACGAGGACCCGCAGGTTCCGAACTTCCGCTCGCGGACGCCCGGGATCGAGCTGGCGGTCGGCCACTGCCTGGCCATCGAGCCGATGCTCGTGCTCGGCTCGGAGGCAACCCAGGTGCTCGAGGACCACTGGACGGTCGCGACCCGCGACGGATCGCTGGCCGCCCACTTCGAGCACACCATCGCGGTGACGGCGAATGGACCCGAGATCCTGACGACGGCCTGAGGGGAAGCCCGGGGGTTGTGGGAATTGGTGGCCTTTGATATCCTCACCGTTCGTGTGTCGGCCCAGCCGGGTCGGCACTCATTGCTGAGAAGGACCAGGGAGCCAGGTTGGCGAAGAAGGACGCGATCGAAGTCGAAGGAACCGTGATCGAGCCGCTGCCGAACACGATGTTCGCAGTGGAGCTCGAGAACGGCCATCGCGTTCTCGCGCACATCAGCGGGAAGCTCCGGATGAACTTCATCCGGATCCTGCCCGGGGACCGGGTCCGCGTGGAACTGTCTCCCTACGACCTCACTCGGGGTCGCATCACGTATCGCTTGAAGTAAGAGATTCGAGGAACCCGGTGAAGGTCAGAGCGTCCGTCAAGACGCGGTGCGACAACTGCAAGGTCATCCGGCGCCACGGCACCGTGATGGTCATTTGCGAGAATCCCAAGCACAAGCAGCGGCAGGGCTGACGCGATGGCAAGAATCGCCGGAGTCGATATCCCGCGCGAGAAGCGCGTCGAGATCGCCCTCACGTACATCTACGGGGTCGGGCTGTCGTCCAGCCAGAAGATCCTGAAGCAGACCAGCATCAACCCGGACACGCGTGTCCGGGACCTCACGGAAGACCAGGTCAACCGGCTCCGGGAGGTCATCGACCGCACGTTCAAGGTCGAGGGCGATCTGCGTCGCGAGGTGGCGCTCAACATCAAGCGCCTCATCGAGATCGGGTCGTACCGCGGCATGCGGCATCGCCGCAATCTCCCGGTGCGCGGGCAGCGCACCAAGACCAACGCCCGCCAGCGCCGGGGGCCGAAGAAGACGGTCGGCGCCCGCAAGAAGACCAAGTGACGAGGAACCGCTAAGGCATGGCCGATCGAAAGCGCGCCGTCAAGCAGCGGCGCCGGGAGCGCAAGAACGTCCCGCAGGGGCACGTCCATATCCTGGCAAGCTTCAACAACACGATCGTGACGATCACGGACCTCACCGGGGCCGTCATCTCGTGGGGTTCAGCTGGCATCGCCGGGTTCAAGGGCTCCCGGAAGAGCACGCCGTATGCCGCCGCGCTCGCCGCGGACGGGGCCGCCAAGCGCGCCATGGAACATGGCATGCGCCAGGTCGAGGTCTACGTCAAGGGACCGGGCGCCGGCCGGGAGCAGGCCATCCGGTCGCTCCAGGCGGCCGGTCTTGAAGTGAGCGCGATCACCGACGTCACGCCCATCCCTCACAACGGTTGCCGCCCGCCCAAGCGGCGCCGCGTCTGAGCATCGAGAGACCATGGCCCGCTACACCGACCCCGTCTGCCGGCTTTGCCGCCGGGAAGGGCTCAAGCTCTTCCTCAAGGGCAGCCGCTGCTACAGCAAGAAGTGCTCGTTCGAGCGTCGTCCGACGCCTCCGGGCCAGCATGGCGTCCGCCGCCGCAAGGTTGGCGACTACGGCCTCCAGCTTCGCGAGAAGCAGAAGGTCCGCCGCGTGTACGGCGTCCTCGAGAAGCAGTTCCGCAACTACTTCATCGAGGCCACCCACCACTCCGGCGTGACCGGTGAGGCCCTGCTCCGCTCCCTCGAGCTGCGCCTGGACAACGTCGTCTACCGGTTGGGCTTCGCGCCCTCCCGCGCGGCGGCCCGCCAGATGGTCAACCACGGCCACTTCGCCGTGAACGGCGTCCCCACCGACATCCCGTCCTACGCGACGAAGATCGGGGACCGCATCGAGGTTCGCACCTCCCACCAGGAGCGCGAGCTGTTCAAGACGGTGAAGGGGAACCTTTCCTCGCACCAGGCGCCCGATTGGCTGAGCCTGGATGCCGCCAAGATGGGCGGCTCCATCCTCGCCCTGCCGCGCCGCGACCAGATGCCGCTCGACTTCAACGAGCAGCTCGTGGTCGAGTACTACTCGAGGTAGTCGCCCTCCATGATCGAACTCGAGACTCCGCAGATCGAACCCGTGGCGGAAGCCGGCACGTACGCCAAGTACGAGGCCGGTCCGCTGCAGGCGGGCTACGGCGTCACCCTGGGCAACGCGCTCCGGCGCGTGCTGCTCTCCTCGCTTGAGGGTGCGGCGGTGACGTCCATCCAGATCCGCGACGTGTACCAGGAGTTCAGCACGATCCCCGGCGTCAAGGAAGACGTCACCCAGATCGTCCTGAACGTCAAGAGGCTCCGCCTCAAGAGCTTCGCGTCGCACCCGGTCCAGTTGCGGCTCATCAAGAGCGGCGCCGGCCCGGTCATCGCCGCCGACATCGCCGAATCCGCGGACG
>JANNHX010000311.1:0-2851 GCA_031404615.1 Chloroflexota bacterium | reverse complement strand
CGACGGGGCCGTCGAGGCGGCCGAGCGCGCCGGGGTCAGCTGGCTGGCGCGCCTGGGACGCGTGCTGGGCGGCCGGCTCGGGGCCTCGTCCAGGGGCGGGACCGTGGGCGCGGGCCCGGGGTCTGGCGCCGGCCGGAGGTCGGGCGCTGGCCTTGGTTCCGGCGCTGGCCGGGGTTCGGGCGCTGGCCGGGGTTCGGGCGCTGGCGCGGGCTTGCGAGCCCAGGGTCCCGCGCGCGACGCCGAGGTGGCGTCCGAGGAGCCGTGGGGTGCCGCGCTGCTGGACCTGTCCGCGGCCTGGTGCGGCCACGGCGATCCGGACGAGGTGATCGCCTCCGCGGAGGCCGCCGCCGACGGGTTCCGCCGCCTGGGCGCAGGCGTGCCCGAGGCGTGGGCACGCGCGCTCGCCGCGCTCGCGGCCGCGCAGGACGACCGGCCCGACGCACGAGACCATGCCGTCGCTGCGGAGGCCCTGGCGCGGGCGGCGGGGTCCGCGGCGCCCCGGATGCTCGCGCACCTCGCCCTCGCGGAGGTGGACCCGGCGCACGGAGACGACCATCGCCGGCTGGCCGCCGCGGCCGCCGCGGAGTCGGGGCTGGCCGTGCCTCCGTGGTCCCGGGGCTTCGCGGACGCCGACGCGATCATGGACGCGGGCGTGGACGCGGACACGGGCGTGACGGACACGGGCGTGACGGACACGGATGCGAGTGCGGGTGCGGCGATCGGGGAACGTGACGGGATCCTTGGCGCTGCCATCGAGGCAGATGAGGATCTCCCCGGGCGCACCATCCGGATCGTGCCGGGTGGCCCGGCGGTGGCGGTCCGGACGCTCGGCGGGTTCTCCCTCGACGTCGGCGGTTGCCGGGTGCCGCTCGACGGCGTCAAGCCGCGGGTCCGGTCGCTGCTGCGCCTCCTCGCGCTCCACGCGGGGTCGCCGGTCCACCGCGAGGTCATCCAGGAGACGCTCTGGCCCGACGCGGACGCGGCCGCCGGCGCGCGCAGTCTTCATGTCGCCCTCTCGGCGCTGCGCAAGCTGCTCGACGAGGTCGCGGACCCGCCCGGCGGCCGACTGATCGCGCGCGACGGCGATGCGTACCGGCTCGCGGTGACGCCCGAGG
Organism: Chloroflexota bacterium; assembly: GCA_031404615.1. Lineage (GTDB taxonomy): Bacteria > Chloroflexota > Limnocylindria > Limnocylindrales > CSP1-4 > CAIXZV01. Next base: position 1,736 of record JANNHX010000311.1, on the reverse strand, counting down.
GTACGGACCTCGGCCGGTTCGACCGGGCGATGGCAGGCGGGCGCGCGGCGCGGGCACGGGGCGAGGTGGCGTCGCCGGCGTTCGCGGCGGTGCTCGACCTGTACACAGGCGAGCTCCTCCCCGAGGAGGGGCCGGCGGAGTGGGTCGCGGAGCGGCGCGACCAGTACCGCGCCCGCGCGATCGAGGCAGCCGAGCGGCTCGCCGAGGAGGCGCTGCTCGCCGGCGACCTCGCGACGGTCGTGCGCGCGTGCCGGTTCGGCCTCGAGCTGGACCGCTACCAGGACACCCTCTGGCGGATGCTCATCGCCGCTCGCGATCGCGGTGGCGAGGCAGGTGCGGCCTCACGCGACCGGCGCGACTACGCGCTGGTGCTGGAGACCCTGGGCGTTGCCGTCGACACCGTGGTGCCGGCCGGCTAGGGTCCCGATTCGCGAGTCGCTGGTCGCCTGCGGGCGGTTGCGGGCCCGCCCCTGCGCCCGGCCCACTGACTGCCCCCGGCCCGCTCGAGCACCCGGCTCATTGACTCACCTGAGGGTCACCACGCGATATGGCGTGCAGGAGTGGCCGCAGGAACCCGTGGTTCGTGCTCCGGGTCACGCTTGTCGGATGCGCTCCTGACCCTGCGGCGAGTCAGTGGCCGGGCGCCGTCACGGGGCCGGGATCGGTGGACCGGGCCACTAGTTCGACTTCGCGAAGAACTCGATCTCCGACGTCGAGATCGGGGCGGCCTCGGGGCCGTTTGTGTCCATGATCCGGATCGTGACGGTGTCCGAGAGCGGCCCCGACACCTCGAACGTCTGGGCATCCTTCACGTCCTGCAGGTCGATGACCTTGGTCGTGCCGTCCGCGAAGTCGATCGCCAGCCTCGACGCCCGGCGGAGGTCCACGAACTTGTCGAGCGACCCGCTCCGGACGATGAGGCTCTTCAGCTCGACAGGCTCCTTGAACATGGCGGTGACCGTCGGGGCCTTGTCGGCCGTCTGCCAGTCGGTGTTGGTGGCCAGGTCGAACAGCAGGCGGATCGGGTGGTCCTCAAGCTCGCTGTTCGCCGTGAAGGTGACCGGGCGGACGGGGACGAGCTTCGGGTTGATGACCCCCGTGATCTTGTCGACGATGCCGCCGACGCCTCCGGTCCTGACGGTCTCGATGAGCCCGTTGACGCCACTCTGGACGGACGGGATGCCGACGTAGCCGAAGATGCCGAGCATGACGACGAGCCCGAGCAGGCCGCGCACGAGGCCGACGCCCTTGAGGATCCCGCCGAGGCCCTTGCCGCCCTTGGGGGCCGACTTGGACATCGAGTCGATGCGCTCGCCCGCCGCGTACTGCTTGGGCTGTTTGTTCCCGCCGCCGAAGATCCGCCGGTACCAGGGGAGCTTCACGGCCGCGACGATCCTCGCCTCGGTGAGGCTGGCGCCGCAGCGGCGACAGAACTTGCGAGAGGGGTCGTTGGCCTCACCGCAGGACCCGCAGATGCGGTCGCCCGGCTGGGCGACGCGCTGCTCGACGGACGCGACAGGCTTGGGCTTGGGTGCGACGTCCGCGGTCGGGAGGCGGGCCGCGGGCTGGTCGTCCACGGCCTGCGGCGGTCGCGCGACGGGCTGGACGGGGGCGATGGGCGCCGTGGGGCGGACCGCGGCCGGCTGGACCGGCGGGGGCTGGACCGGCATCACCGGGGGCGGGGCCGGCGCCGGGGGCGGGCTAGCGGCCGGTGTGACTGGGAGCGGCGTCGGCTG
>JANNHX010000310.1:0-1962 GCA_031404615.1 Chloroflexota bacterium | reverse complement strand
TACCACGTGCGTGGTATCATCGGCGCCATGAAGACTACCATCGACAAGGCAGGACGCCTCGTCATTCCGCGCCAACTCCGGGACCGGATCGGGCTCGCCGGCGGCGGCGAGGTGGATCTCGAGCTGGACGGGGCCGCGATTCGGATCGAGCCGGTCGGCGGCAGCGGCCTGCACGAGGACGGCGGCCTGCTCCTCATCCCGGCCTCCGGAACGCCACTGACCACTGCGGCCGTGCGAGCGATGATCGACGCCGACCGGCATGGACGCTGAGCCGGACGAGGTCCTGCTGCTCGACACGAGCGCGGCGGTCGCCCTCGTCGTGGAGGACCACGAGGCACATGCCGCGACTCTCGAGGTCGTCCGCGGCCGTCGCCTGGGCCTCGCGGGTCACGCCTGGTTTGAGACCTACTCGGTTCTCACGCGCCTGCCCGGCGGACGACGCCGGTCGCCGGCCGACGTCGCCGCCCTGCTCGCGCACGACTTTCCGGCGACGGCGTTCCTCGCTGACGAGGCCGCAGCCGCGCTCGGTCCCGAGCTCGCCCGCTTGAGCATCTCGGGTGGCGCCGTCTACGACGCGCTCGTCGGCGCGGCTGCCCGCCAGCATGGCCGATCACTCGCGTCCGGCGATGCGCGGGCGCGACCCGTCTACGAGGCGCTCGGCGTGCGCGTTCTGCTGATCGGCTGAGCGTCGCCGGGCCGCACCCGGCATCGCAGCCGCCACGACGCCGGGACATTAGGGTCGGCCGTGGAGATTTGTCTCCTCGCGCCCCGACCATAAGTACTAAACCAGTTTAGTAGTCGCGGCTCGGAGCCAAACGCTTCCGACCACCCATGAGCGTCCGCTTCGGGCGTCGGGTGGATCCGCATCGACTGGACCCCCAGGACCTCGACCTTCTCGAAGATCGCCTCCGTGAGCATGCGGCGGCCGCTGTCGTCGGCTGCGTGCCAGAGGGCTGGCAGGTTCTGGAGCCAGGCGATCGCCTGCTCGGGGCGGATCGAATCATCGCGCGCGAACCTCGCTCTCCTCGGCGTCGAGGCGCGCCATCGTCCCGTCGAGCGCCGTGAAATCGCGGTCGCGCACGAACCGGCTGGCTGCTGTCTCGCGCTCGCGTTCGATGCGGGCGACCGAGAAGGCCGCGTCTGGTGACTGCCCCATGCCGTCGAGGACGGTGGCGAGGGTCCCGGCGGCGATGGACCGGCCCGACGACTGTCGCCGCATGGGTCACGACCCTCGACGAGCGTCGCGGGCGCGGCCTTGGCGCTCGCCGCGCCGCAGTCCCGGGGCCGTCAAGCATGCCGATGGTGCTGGGCGGACCCGACGCCGGGCCGGCGCCGTTGGCCGGACCGGCGGTCGGATCGCGGCGGCGCGAGCTCCTGGGCTCTGGCGGGGCGGAGGTCGACTCCTGATGCGAGCCCCCAGCGTCACTCGCGAAGCGGCCATCAGGCCTTTGGACCGGACGACCCCAACCGGGTTGGGCGCAGGCCCTCGCCCTTGCTGCGATGGTACGGCGGCACCGGGTGTCGATAGGGACTGGCATTCCAAGGTCGAGCCAGGAAGTGGCGGCCGCCTCCCGTCAGCGCCGCCCCCAGGCCGCGGCAGTGTCCTGGGCGAACGTCGCGAACGCGATCGGGTCGCGCCCCGTCACGGTGCGCACGTCGTCGGTGATCTCCGCGGCGAGTCCCAGCCGGGCCGCGAGGTAGATCCCGATCGTGACGCCGACCATGGCCCGCGGCATCCCCCGGCCCCGCATCCGGCGCCAGTAGGCGACGAGGCCGGGGTCGGCGAAGCGGATCGGCCGGCCGGCGGCGGTTGAGATCGCGGCTGCGACCTCGTCGTAGGTCAGGGCGGCGGGGCCGGTCGGCTCGTAGGCGCGGCCCTCGTGGCCGGGCTCGACCAGCACGCGGGCCGCCACCGCGGCGACGTCGCGGGCGTCCACGTGGGCGGTACGCGACCGGCGCCCG
>JANNHX010000309.1:0-4137 GCA_031404615.1 Chloroflexota bacterium | reverse complement strand
CCGCGGGGCATCCGAGTGGACCTTGTCCGGGACGACGACCGAGGGGCATCGGATCGACGTCCGAGGCTGCGACCTCTGGACCCTTCGCGATGGCAAGGTCATGAAGAAGGATTCGTACTGGAAGATCCGCACCAGCGGATGACGGCAGCCGGGTGACATTCGCGAACGCTGAGCCCAGCGGGGCGAACGCAAAGGAAGGCACGCATGGCTCAACGGGCAGCACGGAAGACCGCCGTCGTCGCCATCGGTGGCAACTCGCTGATCCGGGACAAGGCGCACCAGAGCGTTGAGGACCAGTACCTGGCCGCGAAGGAGACCACCGGCCACATCGCCGAGATGATCGCCGCCGGGTGGCGGGTCGCGATCGGGCACGGCAACGGTCCCCAGGTGGGCTTCATCCTCCGTCGCTCGGAGATCGCCCACAAGGTCGAGGGCATGCACGAGGTCCCCCTCGATGTGTGCGGCGCGGACAGCCAGGGCGCGATCGGCTACGCGCTCCAGCAGACCCTCCAGAACTGGCTGTTCCAGCGCGGCATCCATACCAACGTCGCGACCGTCATCACGCAGGTGCTGGTGGACCGCGATGATCCGGCGTTCGGGAACCCCAGCAAGCCCATCGGCGGCTTCATGGAGGAGGAGGAGGCCAGGCGGCGCGAGACGACGATGGGCTGGTCGGTTGTCGAGGACGCCGGTCGTGGCTGGCGCCGCGTGGTCGCCTCGCCGATGCCCAAGGAGGTCGTCGAGCTGGACACCGTCCGGGCGCTGATCAACGCCGGGGTGGTGGTGATCAGCGTGGGTGGAGGCGGAATCCCGGTCGTCGACAAGGGCGGCGGCGAGTACGTCGGCACCGCCGCGGTCATCGACAAGGACCACGCCAGCAGCCTGCTCGCCCAGAGCATCCACGCCGACCTCTTCCTGATCTCGACAGCGGTGGAGAGGGTGGCGCTCAACTACGGCACGCCCGACCAGCAGTGGCTCGACCGCATCACCGTCTCCGAGGCCAGGGCCTACCTGGCCGAGGGCACGCACTTCGCCAAGGGCTCGATGGCGCCCAAGATCGCGGCGATCATCCGGTACATGGAGGCGGGCGGGAAGCACGCGATCATCACGACGCCGGAGAACATCTTCCGCGCGGTGAAAGGCGAGACCGGGACGCACATCGTCAGGGACTGAGGGGAGGGGTCGGGCGCCGACATCCGGCGCAGAGGGTGGTTGTCGCGCATGAGAGACTGCGACGACATCTCGCTCAGGAGCCGCCGATGACCAGGACGCCGTCGACCTCGGGTCGAAACGGTCGGATCGCCTTCATCGTGATCGGCGCGGTCGTCTTCGTGGTGGCGGCTGGAGTCGGCGCGTACCTGGACTGGCTCTGGTGGCCGGTCGCGTACGGCGGCGGCCTCCTGATCACCCTCGCAGGCGGCGTCATCGTGGTCGTCGGGGGTCTCCTGGCGTTGTTCGGTCGCGGGATCGTGCGGCGCGTTGCGCTGGTCATCCTCGCTGCCGGCATCGGCCTCCTGGCCGGCCAGACCCTCGGACCGAGCCGCGAGCCGCTCATCTACCAGGGGGGAGGCACGATGACCTTCCGCCTCACATCGCCCATCATCGCCACGGCGACCGGTTCCGCGGACTGCCTGAACGTCGCCAGCGCGACGGAGTTCCAGGTGGGCGGGGACCCGAACATGCGCCTCGACACGCCGGACAGCCCGTTCGTATCGGTGTACCTCAACGTCGGTGACCGCTGGACAGTCCTCCGCGATAACCCGCGCAGTGACGGCGTTCTCCTGGCCATCAGCATCACGGGCGCGCTCGTCCCTGACGACGGCAAGCCATCGACCGTCGGCATGCAGGCCGCGCCGTCGTCGACGCTGGAGTCAACGTTCAGCAATGCGGCAGGCTCGGTCCGCTTCGCCGATCTCGTGGCCCAGACCGGGCCGGACTTCAGCGGCGAGTCGATGGACCTCGCCGGCACGATCGAGTGGACCTGCGGCGAGGCGGTGCCCTGACGTCGCGATCGAGAGGTGGCCGCTGCCATGACCATGGCACGCATGGGAGCCAGGTCGGCACTCGGGGCGCAGAGGTGGATCCCGGAGTCGACGGGATCGCCGGCCAGCTCTGCGCGCCACAGGGGCTCCTGGCACCAGGCTGAGCCAGGGGCCGCAGGGACGTTCGAGGCGGCCGTGGGGTCGACCGCTCCCGGACTGCTGCGCGACGATGAGCCCCGCCGGGATGATCGCCACGATCACGCCAGGGGTCGCGGACTCGCTACGGCGTGAAGCTGCCCGGCGCAGGGATCTGCCGAGGCTCGAGTGTCGGGGTGATCAGGTCGATCGTGACGGGGCCGCACGCAATGAACGCGGTGTCATCGGTGGTGCTGCCACCACCCGCCGAGACGAAGTCCGCCTCGTGGGCGACGACGGAGAACAGGCGCCAGAGGCCGAGCCGCCCCCCGTCATCGCCGACCGAGTAGCCGAACGGCCACACGACCCTGGTGACCGTGCCCGGCGGGACGGACTCGACCGCGAGCGTGCCGTCGACCGCCACGAGCTTCCCCTGCAGCAGGGCCGTCGGGCAGCCGCCCGAGGTCGTCCCCATCGCAAGCGACAACCCGAGGTAGAGCGCCCCTCCCCCGATCGCGAGCGCCACCAGAACAGCCACGACCAGCTTCATGGCGTGGGAATGGGAGCGCACGGCGTCCTCACCGAGCCCGTGATCGTGATCGTCGTCGGACCGGAGATCGGCGTCCGCGTGTGCTGCGCATCGTTCACCCCGCGCGCATTCTGCGTGGTTGCAGGATTGTTGTCACGATCCTACCGACCCCGGTGCTAGGGTTCGGCGATGAACGGATCCCTGTTGAAGGACGCCTTCGGCCACCACGTGTGGGCGACGGTGACGCTGATCGATGCCTGTCTCGAGCTGGGCCCGTTCCAGCTCCAGACCTCCGTGCCGGGCACCTACGGGTCCATCCTCGAGACGTTGCGCCACACGGTTGGCGCGGATGTCTCGTACCTGTCCCTGCTGAGCGACGGGTCGGTGCAGGAGATCGAGGAGGCCGAGATGGAGCTCCCCGCGCTGCGCGAGGCAATGGCCGCCATGGGCCCTGCGTGGGACGCCTACCTCTCGGGCGACCTGGACCCGGAGTCGATCGTGGTCCGGCACCGGGACGACGGGTCCGAGAGCGCCGCGCCGCTGACCATCCGGCTGGCGCAGGTGATCCACCACGGCACGGACCACCGGAGCCAGGTCTGCACCGCGCTCACGAGCCTCGGCATCGAGCCGCCGGAGATCGACGCCTGGTCGTACGCGTGGAAGAACGGCCGGCTCTCGGAGACGCCTGCCGCGAGCTGAGCCTCCGCTGACCGCCGTCGGGTGGTCTGGTGCCTGGCGCCGTGCCGCGGCCGCCGGATGTGGGATGATCCCCCCGCCCAGCGTCCCCGCCGGAGGTCTCCGACCATGGCCACCAAGCCCGCCACCGTCGCCGAGTACGTCGCCGCCGCTCCCGAGGACCGTCGCGCCGGCCTCGAGGACCTGCGCCGGACCGTGACGGCCGCGGCGCCGCAGGCGGAGGAGTGCATCGCCTACGACATGCCCGCGTATCGGCTGGGCGGCAGGTTCATGGTCTCGTTCGGCGCCTACAAGATGCACTACAGCCTCTTCCCGGCGAGCCAGGTCGTGCTCGACACGCTGGGCGAGGAGGCCGCCGCGTACGCGAGGGGCAAGGGCACGTTCCAGTTCCCGGCGGGCGAGCCGCTGCCGCTGGGGCTCATCGGGCGGATCGTGAGGATCCGCCTCGAGGAGACCGCCGCGGCCGCCATCGCGAAGGCCGTCGCGAAGCGCTGACGCGGGCGGGCCCGGCTACTCGGGCTGGAGCGTCCCCTGGTGGAAGCGGACCTGCCAACGCCCGTCGCGGCGGATCCAGATCGACGAGCGACTCGACGGCCGCGGAGGCCCCAGCCGGTACGTGACCAGCGCGACGCCGTCGGCCAGCGGCTCGACCACGAAGTCCTCGAGGTCCACGGGCGCGGTGGGCATCGCGCCCGCGAGCGTCTGGCGCATCGATGCCTCGTCCCACGTCCGGCCGCTCGCCCCGAACTCGAGGAAGCCCTCCGCGATGAGCCCTTCGAGTCCGCCCTCGACGCC
>JANNHX010000308.1:0-1881 GCA_031404615.1 Chloroflexota bacterium | reverse complement strand
CTGCCGGACCCGCACCGGGTGCAGGTGCAGGAACACGTTGTTCATGACCGCGTACGCGCGCGACCGCTCGTCGTCCGGGTACGGGTTGCGGAAGATCGACCGCCACACCGGACTGCGCCGGATGGACTGGTCGACCCGCTCCAGGAAGCTCACCTATGCTCCTCCTGCCACGCCGGCGGTCCCGGCGAGTTGGGCATCACGGTACGACTCCTTGTAGAGCCGCCCGTCGCTCGAGATCTCCTGGAGCTCGAACCGCTCCATGGTGATGGCATCGAAGGGGCACCGCTTGACGCACAGGGCGCAGCGGATGCACCGCTCCTCGTCGAGGATCATGGCCGCGCCCTGGGCCCAGCCGTAGGCTTCCTCGACCTCGGGCAGCAGCCCCTCGGTCTTGAGCGTGTTCACGTCCACCATGTGGATGACCCCCTCCGGGCACACGTCGGCGCAGGCGCCGCAGAGCACGCACCGGAACGGGTCGAACCAGATGTTGTAGTTGCACATGAGGCAGCGCGTGGACTCGGCCACCGCCGCCGTCGTGTCGTACCCGAGCTCCACCGGGGTGGTGAAGTTCACCGTGGGGTCCACGCTCGGCATGCGGGCCGGCAGGTCCACCATCGGGATGTGCTGGCGCGGCAGCACGTCGTACAGCTCCGGCATGTCGTGGCGCCAGGAGCTGGTGATCCTGACGTTGGGCGTGACCGTGACGTCCGTGCGTCCGGCGAGGTAGCGGTCGATCGCGTAGGCGGCCTTCTTGCCGTGGCCTGCCGACTCGATCAGGGTCGTGGGGCCGGTGACGAAGTCGCCGCAGGCGAAGACCCCGCGGACGTTGGTCGCGTAGGTCGCCGGATCCACCTTGATGCGGCCGCGGTTGACCTCGAATGCCCCGTCGACCGGCAGGAACGAGAGGTCCGCCGCCTGCGAGACCGCCGGGATGACGGTGTCGGCGGGAAGGGTGAACTCCGACCCGGGGATCGGCACCGGCGATCGGCGGCCCGAGGCGTCCGGCTCGCCCAGCTTGTTGCGGATGAACCGCGCGGCCGTCAGCCTGCCGTCCTCGCCGATAAGCTCGATGGGGCTCACCAAAAAGTCCAGGTTGACGCCTTCTCGCTCGGTCTCGCCCAGCTCCTCCTCGTCCACGACCAGCTCGGAGCGGGTGCGCCGGTAGGCGATGGTCACGCTCTCCGCGCCGTAGCGGAGGCTGGTCCGCGCGCAGTCCATGGCGGTATAGCCGCCGCCGATCACGATGACGTTGGTGCCGACCGTGAGCTCCTGGCCCAGGTTGGCGATCTTCATGAAGTCGATGCCGTACTTCACGCCGTCGAGGTCCGCTCCCGGCATGTCCAGGTAGACCGGGTTCATGGCGCCCGCGGTGATCGCGATCGCGTCGTAGTCGCGCTGGAGGTCCGCGAACGGGATGTCGATGCCGATCGTGGTGTCGAAGACGAACGTGACGCCCAGCCGCTCGACCAGGCGGACGTCCATCTCGATCGCCTCGCGCGGGAGGCGGAACGCCGGGACGCCGATGAGCATCGTGCCGCCGCCAAAGGGCAGGCTGTCGAAGACGGTGACCTGGTAGCCGCGGGTCGCGAGCTCCCGCGAGACCGCGAGGCCGGCCGGACCTGCCCCGATCACCGCGACGCGCTCCACGCGCGGCGTGATGGCGGGCATGACGTCCGGGATTCCCGACGCCTCGTGCCACTCGACGAGGAACCGCTTCATGGCGCGGATGGCCAGCGGCCGGTCGATGTCGCCGCGGCGGCACGCCCGCTCGCACGGGGCGGAGCAGACATACGAGCACATCGCCGCGACCGGGTTGGGCTCGCGGGCGAGGATGTACCCCTCCTCGAACCGCCCTTCGGCGGCGAGGTTGAGGTAGCCCCG
>JANNHX010000307.1:0-1885 GCA_031404615.1 Chloroflexota bacterium | reverse complement strand
CGCTCGGGATGCCCATCGACCCGCTGATCCGCAACGAGTTCGTCCGCGACCCGGCGGGCGAATTCCTTGCGCGGGGCTGGATCACGGCCCCGTTCGAGCCCGCGACGAAGCCCCCGGCCGACGCCGCGTACACCGGCTGGACGAACGGCAACATCGAGCTGTGGATCAGCCCGACGGACATCGACGCTGCGGTCTACCTGCGCGTCGGCGATGCCATGGAGCGCTGGCCGCGCGCCGCCGACGCGTGGGGCGTGATCGACTGCAACTGAGTGGCCGCGCGGGCTTCGGCCCCCCACGGCGTGGGACACGGCTAGAATCCCCGGCGATGACCACCCTGCGACGCACCCTCTCCGACACCGCCCGCCGCGCCATCGCCGGCCGCACGGAGGCCCTGTTCCGCTCGAGCGGCGCCCTCCGCGAGGGCCACTTCACGCTCAAGAGCGGCCGCCACAGCGACGCCTACCTGGAGAAGTTCCAGGTGCTCCAGGACCCGGAGGCCACGAGCGAGCTGTGCGCGTTCTTCGCCGGGCTGCACACCCGCAAGGACGGCACGCCCTCGGTCGACCTGGTTGCCGGGCCGACGACAGGCGGCGTCATCCTTGCGTTCGAGACCGGCCGCCAGCTCGGGACACGGGCGATCTTCGCCGAGGAGGTCGCGTCCGACGCGGGCCCCAGGCGCGAGTTCCGCCGCGGCTTCACGATCGAGAAGGGCGAGAAGGTCCTCCTCGTCGACGACATCCTCACGACCGGTGGCTCGCTGCTCGCGATGATCCCGGCGGTCGAGGCGCTCGGCGGCGAGATCGTCGAGTGCGTCGTGCTCGTGGACCGCTCCGGCGGGATGCAGACGCTGACCTCGCCCGTGACGGGCCGCTACTACCCGCTGCGCGCGCTGTGGAACCTGGAGCTGCCGACCTATGAGCCCGGGCCGGAGACCTGCCCGCGGTGCGCGGCCGGCGAGCCCGCGATCAAGCCCGGCGCCGGCGGCACGGGGCTGGCCCCGGCGTGAGCCCCGTCCGGGGCGGGCGATGGCCGATGTCGGCGACGGCCATCGCGCTGGCGCTCGTGTCTGCGCTCGTGTCTGCCGCCGCGCTCGCGGCTTGCGGCGGTCCGGCGCCCACCCCAGGCGTCCTCGAGGCCTCGTCGCTCGTCCCCGCGGAGAGCGGCCTGCCGGCCGCCGTCGGATCGCCGGTCACCGGCCGCCTCACCAGGATCGACGCCGAGGGCCTCACGAAGGTCAGGGGCTTCACGCTGCGCCTCGACGGCGGCAGCGAGGTGGCGTTCACCATCGGGAGGCTGGAGAACGGCGGCGAGTTCCCGCCCGGGCATCTCGCGGAGCACATGTCGTCCTCGAGCGCCGTGAGGGTCTTCTTCCGCGACGAGGGCGGGGCCCTCGTGGTCTACCGCATCGAGGACGGCGAGTAGGGGAGCGGCGCGTGCGGGCCGCGCGGCCTCGGGCCGTCGGGCCTCGGGCCGGGCTGCTCCAGAACCGACCGCGGACAGCACCGGCGGTGACATCCCGCGGCCCGAGGCTTGCGCCGCCCGGGGCTTGACGCCGGGGCCCGATGGTGATCGCCGGGGCGGCTCGTGCGTGCTCGTGGAGACACGTGGCGAGCCGGCAAGGCACCGTCCAAGCGCCCATCCTGGCGTCCGTGCAATCGATACACTTGCCAAGTTGATCGCCCTCCAGGAGCCCCATCTCGATGATGCATGAACCGGCAACGCCCTCGGGCAGGGATCCGGCGGCTCCCTACAAGGCGCGTCTCGGCATCCGCATGTTCGCCGTGTATGCCGTCTTCTATGCCGGCTTCGTGGCGATCAACCTTCTGAGCCCGCTGGCGATGGCGACGGTGGTCATTGCCGGTCTGAACCTGGCGACCGTCTATGG
>JANNHX010000306.1:0-8547 GCA_031404615.1 Chloroflexota bacterium | reverse complement strand
CCTTGATCGGCAGGTGGATCAGGATCGCGACCTCCACGCAGGGGTCGCGCGCTGAACCCGGGGTTTCGGGTCGCGATCTCCTCGTGGATGGGCCGCTCCTGATCCACGTGGCGATCAGCGCGCCACAGCGCGCCACAGGGCCGGCGCCCGGGCTCAGTCCCGGTTCTGGTTCTGGTTCTGGTTCGCGAAGCCCTGGCGGACCGCGTAGGCAGCGGCCTGCACCCGGTTGGTCAGGTGGAGCTTCTCGAGGGCGTTGTGGACGTGATTCTTGACCGTGCCCTCGGTGATCGTGAGCTCGTTGGCGATCTCCTTGTTGGAGAGGCCACTCGCGACGAGCTGGAGGATCTCGGACTCGCGCCGGGTGAGGATCGTGTCCTGGGGGGCGGGCGTCGCCTGGCCCCGCGCAGGGATGCCACCGGTCCGCAGCGCCTCGAGCAACTTGCTGGCGACGGCGGGCGCGATGGGGGCCTCGCCGCGCATCACGCCGCGCAGGTCCTCGAACAGCTGCTCCGGGCGGACGTTCTTGAGCAGGTAGCCGTTGGCGCCGGCCTTGATGGACTCGAACAGGTCGTCGTCGTCCTCGGAGACGGTCAGCATCACGATGGGGGTCGTGAAGCCGGCGGCCCGGATGGCGCTGACGCCGTCGACGCCCGAGGCGTCCGGCATGTTCACGTCCATCACCACGAGGTCCGGCTTGAGCGCCCGCACCTTGTCCAGGGCGTCGCGGCCATTCTCGCCCTCACCCACGACGGTCATGTCGAACTGGGCGCCGATCAGCGTCGCAAGCGCCCTCCGGAAGAGGGGCTGGTCATCAACGAGCAGTACCCGAAGCCTCGGAGGAAGGTGTCCCAACAGTGTCCTCTGCGTCGAGCCGGACAACGATCGTCGTGCCGGCGTTCGGGGCAGTATGCACGTCGAGCCTGCCACCGATCTGTTCCACCCGCTCCCGCATCGAGGCGAGGCCGAAGCCACCCTCCATCGAGCTGGAGACGGTTGAAGGCTCGAAGCCTACGCCATCGTCCTCGATCGTGAGCGTCGTCCCCCCGTCGAGGCAGTTGATCCTGACCGCGACGCGGTTCGCCTCCGCGTGCTTGCGGGTGTTGGTGAGCGCCTCCTGGACCACGCGCAGGAGCTGGACCTCGGCGCGGGGGGAGAGGAAGCGGCGTGTGTCGCCCTCGCAGGCCAGGTGGGTGGCGATGCCGGTCTGGCGGCTGTACTTGCGCAGGTACTCGCGCAGCGAGCCCTCCAGGCCGTCGTCCTCGCGCACGGTCTCGCGCAGGCCCAGGATGGCCTCGCGGACGTCGCGGTACGCCTCGTCGGCCGTGTCGGCGAGGTCGCTCAGCTCGTCGGCCATCACGTGGCTCGCCTCGTCCTTGGCCCGCGTCTCCAGCGAGCGCAGCTGGAGGTGGATGACGCCCAGGACCTGGGCCAGGCTGTCGTGGAGCTCGCGTGCGATGCGGTCCCGCTCGGCGTGGATGGTCCACTGCTCCTCGGCCTCGTGGAGGCGTGCGGTGCGCACGGCGATGGCCGCCATGTCAGCGAGCGCGCCCAGCAGGCTCTTCTCGGAGGTGGTGAACGGCCGTCCGGCACGCACGACGCAGAGCTCGCCGAGGACGCCGTCGGGGCCGCGCAGCGGGCGGGCCATCCAGATGGCGCCGTCCTCGCGGGTCACGAGCGGGCAGTGGGGGTTCTGGGGGTGGTTCGCGGCGGCCTTCTCGTGCGCGACGCGGCAGACCGAGCCGTCGTCCGCCATGGCGAGACGGTCGCGGCCCACGGCCGCCCGCATCCCGAGCTCGCGCGGGTCCGAGAGGCACGCGACCGCGCGCTCGGCGCCGAGCAGGTCGCGGGCGTGCTGGGTGATCGTGTCGAGGACGTCGCGCAGGTCCGCGCGCCCGGTCAGCTGGAGGGCGACGGCGTAGAGGGCCTCGCGCTCCCGCTCGCGCCGGTGGAGGTCCGTGACCGTGACGCCGAGCTGGGCGGCGCCCGCGATCTCGCCCGCGATGTCCGCCAGGGCCGCGTCGCTGATGTCCGGCTCGACCGGCGGGTGGAAGACGAGCCGCAGGTGGCCGATTCGGTTCGCGCCGCGGATCAGGGGCAGGTCCAGGACACCCGTGTCGATGCCGGCGCGCCGGGTGTAGCGCGGGGCGTCCACGGCCGGGTCCGCGGCCTCGCCCAGGACCGGCGCCAGCCAGGCGAGACCCGGGGCCAGGACGGTCGGGCGGCGGATGGTGAGCGGCTGGTCGTCCGCCCCCTGGATCGTCACCGCGCCGGCGAGGGCGCCGGTCTGGGTGACGACGCGGTCCAGCGACTGCTCGAGGAGGTCCGGGAGCGACAGGCCCCCGCGGACCGCCGAGCTCACGGCGTGGGTCGCCGAGAGGTCCTTGTTCTGGGCCACGAGCTGGCGCTGGGCGCGGTCGAGGTAGATGGAGACGATCGTCGCGAACACGACGATCGCGCCGCCCATGATCATGGCCGAGGCGACGTAGCTCTCCTCCCCGCCGATGCCCGGGTCGAGGACCAGGAAGCGGATGAGCTCGAACGCCCACACGAAGCCGATGGGCAGGATGACGGTCGCCCACTTGAGGCGATTGAGGTCGCGGGTACCGTTGGGGACGCTCATGACCTGACTGTGCCGTTCGATACAGAGATCGGGTCAGGGCTGAACGGCCCCTCTCCCTCCGGGCCGCCCGGCACCCAATGGCTGGGCAATGGCCCCCTGTATCGGATGGGGGAGGCGCTGGGGTGTCGCGCCTCAGGACGCCGGTGGCGTGATCCGCAACGTGACGAGGAGCCGGCAATGGTCGCCCGGGAGCGAGCAGTCCGTGGAGGTCGCGACCGGTGTGAGCCAGGGGCCGGCCAGCACGTGATCGAGGCGCAGGAGCCCGACCCCGAGGCCCTCGAGCGAGCTCGGGCGCCACGTGAACCCGGGCCCTGCCCCGACCGCCTCGTGGGCGTCGGTGAGGCCGTGGGTGAGGACGGCGATCCCGGCCTCGCTCGGCGCGGTGTTGAGGTCGCCCACGACGAGGGCTGCCGGCAGTGGCGCGGCGTCGGCCCGGGCCGCGATGACCGAGAGGTCCTCGTCCCTGCGACGCGTGTCGAGTCCGACGGGCAGCCGGGTCACGAGGCTGATCCCGGGTGGGTACGGGTGGACGTCGAGGACCTCGATCGTGCGCCCGTCCTCGAGCAGCAGCCCGGCCCGCAGGATCAGCGGCTCGCGCTCCGAGCCGCGGACGACGAGCGGGCGCTTCGCGAGCATGCCCATTCCGGCCGTGCCGTCCTGCGCCTCGAGGATCCGGTACGGGTAGCGCGCGGTGAGCGTCGGATCCGCCTCGATGGCCGCGGCGACGTCCGGCGTGAGCTCCTGGAGCGCGACGAGGTCCGCCTCCATCGCCGCGATCCCCTCGACGCTCGTCCCGACGGCCCTGGAGCCGAGCTCCAGGTTCCATGAGAGCACCGTCAGGGTCGTGGAGGAGCCGCTCCCCTGGCTCGCCACCGCGTCGGGCGACCAGACCTCGCCCCCGGCCCGGACCACGGTCAGCACGATGACCGCCACCAGGGCGAGGCGGGTACCGGCCCGCCGCCGCCCGGACCCGAACGCCCCCGGCAGCGCGAGGAGCGCGAGGATCGTCGAGGCCCCCAGCAGGTGGATCTCGAACACGCCGGCGAGCGGCAACGGGCCGGTCTGGGCGCGCAGGACCGCCTGGGCGACGACGGCGAGGGCAGCCACGACGGCGAGCACGGCGAAGAGCGGGGACAGGCGGCGCATCATCGTCCCCAACGACCGGGCGCCAGGCGGTGTGACGGGGGCAGCGCGCTCAGGCTGACGGACGGTCCTCGCGGACGCCCTTCGGGCGGACCTGCACGAAGTCGAACCCGAACCGGCCCTTCACGCACAGGTTGCCGGCCGTGATCTCGGAGTCTGCCGGGGAGAGCACCTTGACGATGCGGTTGTCCTGGACGTGCAGCGAGAGCGTGCAGCCCACGCCGCAGTACGGGCAGATCGTGTCGACGACGTGCTGGCTCGACTCGTCCCAGGTGCCCGCACCGCGCATCTCGAACTCGGAGCGGAACATGAGGGCGCCTGTGGGGCAGACGTTGATGCAGTTGCCGCAGAAGACGCAGGCCGACGTGTCGAGCGGCGTGTCGTACTCGGTGGAGACTCGGGCGTCGAAGCCGCGCCCCGCGATCGAGATCGCGAACGTGTTCTGGGCGTCCGTGCCGCAGGCCTCGACGCACTTGTAGCAGAGGATGCAGCGGGCGTAGTCACGGACGAAGAGGGCGTTGTCGACCTTGACCGGCTGGGCGACGGTCTCGGCGGCGGATCCGTCGGTGGCGTGGTGGTGCCCCGCATGGCGGGTGTCGCGCTCGCCGGCCGGCGCGGGCGCGGCGGACGGCCCGAACCGCGCCGGGTCCGCGCCGTAGCGCTCCATGTAGCCGTGGATCGTGCCGTCCGGGAGCTCCGGGCCCGCGAGGTCCACGTCCACCGACGAGCCCAGCAGCTCGAGGACGAGCTTGCGCGAGTGGCGGACCTTCTCGCTGTCGGTCTGGACGGTCATGCCCTGGGCGACCTTCGCCGAGCAGGACGGGGTCAGCGCGCGGCCACCGGTGTCCACGACGCACATGCGGCAGACGCCCTCGGGAGTCAGGGTGCCGGCATAGCAGAGCGTGGGGATGTCGATGCCCTGGTCGCGGCAGGCGTCGAGGATCGAGCTGCCCGCGGGGGCCGTGACCGGCACCCCGTCGATGGTCATCTCGACCCGCTTGGCCTCGCGGACGGGCGGCGGTCCGGGGAGGACCGGGGAGCGGGCCGGCTGGTGCGTGAAGATGACGGGGTCGACGCCCGTGTACGGTCCCTTCGGGATCTCGCTCACGACCCCACCTCCGCGAAGCGCAGTCCGGTCCGCACGGCGTCGTTCGCCGTCTGGCCGAGGCCGCAGATGGACGCGTCCCGCAGCACCTGTCCCAGGTCCGCGAGCAGCGCGAGCTCGTCCTCCAGCGTCCCGTTGAGCTTGCCGGCGGCGAGCCGTGCGAGCAGCTCCTCCTGGCGGACCGTGCCCACGCGACACGGGACGCACTGGCCGCAGGACTCGTCGCGGAAGAACTCCGCGATCCGCCGCAGGATGTCGGTGATGTCCGTGGTCTCGTCGAACACGACGACGGCGCCCGCGCCGAGCGTCGCGCCGAGCTCCTTTGCGGCCTCGAAGGTGAGCGGCATGTGCATCGACTCCGGCCCCACGAAGGCCCCGGCCGCGCCGCCGAGGTTCACGGCCTTGACCTTGCGCCCGCCCGAGATGCCGCCCGCGAGCTCGATGAGGTCGCGCAGCGTGATGCCGAACTCGGCCTCGTAGACGCCCGGCCGCACGACGTGACCCGAGACGCTGAACAGCTTGTGGCCGTTGGACGCGTGCGAGCCGAGCGCCGCGTAGACCTCGCCCCCCTCGAGGATGATCCCCGGGATGTTGACGAGCGTCTCGACGTTGTTGAGGACCGTCGGCTTCTGGAACAGGCCAGCGGTCGTGGAGCGGGCGGCCTTGTTGCGGGGCTCGCCACGCTTGCCCTCGATGGACTCGTAGATCGCGGTGCCCTCGCCGCAGACGTAAGCGCCGCCGCCGCGCCGGATCTCGATGTCGAACGCGAAGCCCGCGTCCATGACATCGGGGCCGAGGAGGCCGCGCTCGCGTGCCTGGTCGATGGCGTTCTGCATCCGGGCCTCGGCGAGCGGGTACTCGCCCCGCAGGTAGACGAACCCCAGCTCCGCGCCGACCGCGAAGGCGCCGATCGTCATCGATTCCACGAGGCTGAACGGGTCCTCCTCGAGGATCGCGCGGTCCTTGAACGTGCCGGGCTCCGCCTCGTCCGCGTTGCACACGATGTTCTTGGGGGTGGCGACGGACGCCCGTGCCGCGGCCCATTTCTGGCCGGCGGGGAACGCCGCGCCGCCGCGACCGAGGACCTCGGCGGTGATGACCTCCTGGATCACGTGGTCCGGCCCCAGGATGGTCGCCTCCTTGAGCGCGCGGTAGCCGCCGTTGGCGAGGTAGTCGGTGATGCTCGTGGGGTCGATGTGCCCGATGCGCCCGAGGAGCCGCAGCCCCTTCTCGCCCGCCTGCGGGATGAACCGGCGCAGGGCCTCCATCCGCTCGGGGCTGGGCTTGGTGTCGAGGTGGCCGGCGAGGCCGGTGCGGTCCGCGGTGCCGGGCTGTTCCAGGCGGTGGAGGATGCCGGGGGCGTCCACGGGTCCCGTGGCGAGGCGGACGGGCGGGTCGCCGGCGACCGTGAACAGCGCCGCCGGCGCTCGCTCGCACTGGCCAAGGCAGGGGCTGCGAAGCCAGGTCGCCGCTGCGCCGGGCGCCGGGTGGCCGGCGGGTCCCAGGCTGCGCTCGAGGTCCGCACAGAGCTGCTCCGCGCCGGCGAGGCGGCAGGCCATGTCGTCGCAGACGTGGACGACCGCCGGGGGTTTGGGCACGGTGGAGAGGAGCGCGTAGAAGGTCGCGACGCCGTACGCGTCGGCGGGCGGCACCGTCAGGCGCTTGCACGCGTGATTGAGGGCGCCCTGGCTGATCCAGCCGATCCGGTCCTGGATCGCGTGGAGCACGGGCAGCAGCAGGTCCCGCCGGGCGCGAGCCTCGTGCCCGCCGCGGGCGATGCGTCCGTCCGTCGCGACGTCACGGTCACCGCCATCCCAGCCGCCTCTCGCGGGCCCGATGAGCGGGTCGAGGAAGGCATCGACGGCCGCGCGCTCCTCGGGCGTGGCGGCCGGTCCGACGAGGTGGAGGTCCATGGCGGCCGAGTGTACGACGTTGGCCGGGGCGCGGCGCACAGGGATTCTGGCACGGTTCGACGGGCCCATCGCGCCCGATCCCGTCCGCGGGGGCATCATCGGCGTTGTCAGCGTCCGCCGCCGATTCGACGAGGCAACCGATGTCCCCGCGCCGATCCCCGGCCGATCCCTGGGCCGGTGGCTCGCCCTGGTGCCAGGACGCGCCCGCTGTCGAGGAGCTGGCGCCGGGTATCGACGGAACCGACGATGACCTCCGCAGCGGGCTCCCGTTTCCGGCACGGAAGGCGTGCCAAGGTCCGCTGGCGATTGTGCTACCATGTGCTACATGAGCGAGCGCGATCGGCCAGCCCGGGTGGGCGTGCGGGAGCTGCGCCAGAACCTGTCCGTCTACCTGGATCGCGTGAAGGCCGGCGAGACGCTGGAGGTCACGGAGCATGGACATGCGGTTGCGCGCCTGACGCCCAATCCGCCGGAGCGGCTGTCCATCGTCGACCGCCTGATCGCCGAGGGGAAGATCACGCCCGCGACCACCGATCACCGGACCCTGCCACCGCCGCCGACGATCCCGGGCCGCCCCCTGAGCGAGATCCTCCAGGAGATGCGCGACGAGGATGACCGATGACCTCCGTGCATACGTCGACGCGTCGGCCATGGTGAAGCTCATCGTTGACGAGGCGGAGTCCAACGCACTGCTCCGATGGTCCATAGAGGTGGATCGCCTGGTGACCAGCCGGGTCGGGATCGTCGAGACGGTGCGGGCGGCGTCACGGCGCGGTCATGACACCACGCAGCGCAGCCGCGTCCTCACCGATGTCGGGATCTACGAGCTGGACGATGGCATCGCCTCCGTGGCGGCGGCCCTCGCACCACCGTTCCTGCGCACGCTGGACGCGATCCATCTCGCGACGGCCATGGCACTGATGCCCGGCCTCGATGCCTTCGTGACCTACGACGATCGACTCGCGACGGCGGCGCGCGCCCTGGGCCTGCCGGTGGTCCGGCCGGCCTGACGCGCGCCCCGCGACCCTGGGTCAGGCGCCCGGCGCCCGGTAGATCGTCCGGCGGCTCAGCGCGTCGTCGACCTCCGCCTCCTGCAGGAGCACGGTCGTCTTCACGGAGACACTGCCGCTTGCCCCGACCGTGGCCGCGATCGCCATGGCCGCCGCGTTGTCCGGCAGGTCCACGATCACGTAGTAGTCGTCGTCGCCGAACGCCCAGTACTGCGCGATCACCGTGCCGCCGACGCTCTCCGCCATCACCTTGACCGCGGCGTTGCGACTCGCGGCGCCGTCCTTGACGACACCCTGGATGCCCTGGGCGGAGTAGGACGCTCGGAACAGGTAGTGCGACATGGCGGGGACGCCTCTGGGGGCCCGCCGCCCGGGGGACCGGACGGGGCAGGATTGGCGCATCGTGATGGGGTTCTGCGCGCCGGTCAAGGTCGGCTGTGCGACGGTTCCGGCGGGATCGAGCGAAGCGGCGGGGGCGGCGCCCCGTCGGCCGGGACCCGTGGAGCCCGCCTGGGGCTTGAACCGCCCGTTACCCTGCCGACATGCGTACCCCTCAGCTGCTCCCCATAATGCTGTCGTTCGTCCTTCTCCTCGCCGCCTGCGGCGGCAGCGCCGTGGGTCCGACGGCTGTCCCGTCGACCGGCGGCGGCGCCACCGCGGCTCCGGCCGCCACCTCCGTCACCGGGGCGGCCATCGACTGCTCCGCGATCAAGACCGCAGCCGTGCAGCTGTTCTCCGTCCAGCTGCTCGCCCAGC
>JANNHX010000305.1:0-5632 GCA_031404615.1 Chloroflexota bacterium | reverse complement strand
CCGTCGAGGACCGCATCCGCGACGCCTGGCGCTCCACGCGCGACATCGTGGGCCGCGTCTGGCCCTACGTCATGGTCGGCATCGGCATCGGCGCCGTGATCCACGGCTTCGTGCCGACGGAGCTCGTCGTCCAGGTGGGCGGCGCGGACAACCCTTTCGCCGTTCCCGCCCTCGTGGCGCTCGGCGTGCCGCTCTACAGCAACGCTGCGGGCACGATCCCGATCATTGAGGCGCTCCTGGGCAAGGGGCTCCCGGTCGGCACCGCCCTCGCGTTCATGATGGCCATCACCGCCCTGTCCCTGCCCGAGATGGTGATCCTGCGCAAGGTCATGAAGCCGCGCCTGCTCGCGACGTTCGTCGGGATCGTCGCCGGCGGGATCGTCGCCGTCGGCTACCTGTTCAACTTCGCCACCACCGCGGCCTGAGCCGGAAGGAGTCGCCTGCCATGAAGATCGAAGTCCTCGGCCCCGGCTGCTACAACTGCCACCTTCTCGAGGAGGCGGCCAGGGAGGCCGTCAAGCTCGCCGGTGTCGAAGCCGAGATCGTGAAGGTGACCGACTACGCGACCATCGCGAGCTACGGCGTGATGCACACGCCTGGCCTCGTGGTCGACGGCAAGGTCCTGAGCACCGGCCGCATTCCGGCCGCGAGCGACATCGCCACCTGGATCGCCCGGTAGGGCGAGAACCCCCGAACACCACGGCCCGGGCCCTGTACGCACGGGACCCGGGCCTCCGCACCTCAGGTGGCAAGACGATGCGCCTCATCGAGATCCTCGGACCGGGATGCCGGCGCTGCGACCAGGCCACGAACGATGTCGTGGCCGTCGTCGAGCGGATGGGGATCGATGCCAGCGTGATCCACGTTTCGGATCCCGCCGCGATCGCGACCCGCGGTCTCCTGTTCGACGTCCCCGGCATCGCCATCGACGGCGTGCTGGTCTCCCGCGGCCGCGTTCCCTCCCGCCGCGACATCGAACGGTGGCTCTCGCCCGAGGTCGTGCGATGACGGCCACGCCGCACAAGGCGCTCCTGCGCTGGTCACAGATCGCGATCCTCGGCGGCATCGCGCTCCTCGTCCTCGTGCTGGTGACCGCCAAGGCCCAGCCCGCCGGACCCTCGTCGTCACCGGGACCGGCCGCCATCGCTGAAGCGCCAGAGGCGGCCCTCGACCGCGCTCTCGCGGCGAGCCAGCCCACGCTCGCCTTCTTCCACTCGACGACCTGCGCCTCGTGCATCGAGATGACCGCCATCGTGGCCGACGTGTACCCGGAGTTTCAGGGCACGGTCACGCTCGTCGACGTCGACGTGTACGACGACCGCAACGAGGCGCTCCTCTCGCGCGCCCGGATCGTCTCGATCCAGACCCTGGTCCTGTTCGACCGGGCCGGGACGAGCCAGTGGTTCCCGGGCGTGATGGATGCCGACCAGCTTCGGCAGCATCTCCAGGCGCTGGCAGGCGGGGACTGACGTGCCGTTCGACGTCGAAGCCCTGCGCACGGCGTCCGTCGTCGGCTATCTGCTCGTGTTCCTGGGCGGCGTGGTCACCAGCCTCGGTCCCTGCAACATGGCGACCATCCCGCTGATCGTTGGCTACGTCGGCGGCTCGCCCGACCTCTCGCGCCGGCGCGCGTTCGCCCTGTCGACGACCTTCGCGGTCGGCCTCGCGATCACGTTCATGCTCCTGGGCGTCGTCGCGGCCCTCGTGGGCGGCCTGATCGGCGGCACGTCGCGAGTGTGGTTCTACGTGGTGGCCGCGGTCTGCGTCGCCATCGGGCTCCAGATGCTCGGCGTGATCCACATCTCCACGCCGACGTGGTTCAGCGGGGCGCGCGAGCGCGTCGGCCTGCGCGGCATGCCCGGTGCCCTCGCGCTGGGCCTCGTGTCGGGGCTGGTTGCCTCGCAGTGCGCGACGCCCGTGCTCGCGGCGATCCTCACCTATGTCATGGCCGAGGGCGCCCTGGCCTACGGCGCGGCGCTGCTCCTGGTCTATGCACTCGGGCGCGGCGTGCCGGTGGTGCTCGCCGGGACGTTCACGGGGGTCGTCAAGCGCCTCCAGGCCGCCCGGCGCTGGACCGGCGCGATCGAACGAGCGAGCGGCGTGATCATGATCGGCGTTGGCCTCTACTTCGTCTGGATCGCGTGAGGTGACGGCACTACGGTTCGGGCCCGCCGACATCGAGATCCGACTGCTCGCCGCGCTTGCGGATCCCATCCGCCTGGACATGCTGCGCCAGCTCGCCAGCGACGGGGAGGTCTGCGGCTGCGGGTTCCGCGTCCTCGACCGCGTCGCCCAGCCGACCGTGTCGCATCACCTCCGCGTCCTCCGCGAAGCCGGGCTTGTCCACTTCGAGCGAGAGCGCTCCTACCTCAGATACCGGCTCGACCCCGACGTCCTCGCACGAGTTGCCGCGATCGTGGAGGGCCTCCGCCTCGCGCCTGCCGCCCCCATCGACGATGTCCCGCCCCACGAAGGGGTCACCGTGTGCTGCGGCACAGGGAGGTCACGATGACGACCATCCGCGAGGCGGCCGACCGCTGGACCACCGAAGGGATCGGCTTCGTCCGGGCGATCGTGGTGCGCATCGCCGGGCCGGCGGCGTTCGAGGTCGGGAGCACACTGCTCGCCGCCGAGGACGGCAGGATCGCGGGCAGCGTCTCCCCCGGCTGTGTCGACGGTGCCGTCGCCGAGGCCGTCCAGCCGCCGCGGCGCGGACGGGGTCGGAGCTTGCCGTGTCGATCCTCGCGGAGATCGTGAAAGAGCGTCGCTCGCTCTCAGTCCCGGTTCTTGGGTCCCCCGTGCCGGTCCTCAGCCGGTCGAAGGTTCTGCCGCCTGCCCGCTTGCGCTCCGCACGGTGACCGCGCCGACCGCGAGGACGACGACGACGGCTCCGACCCACTGGAGCGGGGCCAGCCGGTCGCCGAGGAGCGTGGCCGCTCCAACGCCGAACACCGGGATCAGGTAGAAGGACATGGCGGCGATCGACGCTGGCACCCAGCGGAGCCCCGACAGGTAGAAGGCGTAGGCGAGCCCGTAGTAGACGAGGCCCGAGGCGACGGTGCTCACCAGGCCGAGTGGTGACACCGCGCCGGGCAGGACACGGGTCCCGATCGCGGCGGCGGCGGCGAGCGAAACGACCGCGAACCCGAGCGCGTATGCCTGCTGGGCCACGACGACGCCCAGCGTCGATTCGGCCCCAGGCAGCCAGCGCCGCGTGGCGACGGTGTAGACCGCGCAGCATGCGACGCCGGCGATCGTCAGGACGATCCCGGGGAGGGCACCCGAAGCCGACGGGTCGTACACGACGAGCGCGAGACCCGCGACGGCCAGGGCCGACATCGCCACGACGACGATCCCGGGACGCTCGCGGAGCAGGAGCACCGCCAGGACCAGGATCAGCACGGGCTCCAGCGCCCAGAGGAGGACGGACAGGCTGGCGCCGATCTGGGCCAGGCCGAGGAGGCTGAGGGCATACGCGAGGCCCGGGTTGAGGAGCCCGAGGGCGGCAAGCCGCCGGCCGTCGGGGCCGGTCGGGAGGCGGTCACCGCGGCGGCGGGCGACCACGCCGAGGAACAGCAGGCTGATGGTGAGCTGGGCGGCCAGGAGCGCGAGCGGCGGGATCTCGGCGACGGCCTGCTTGCTCAGCACCGTACCGATACCCCAGCAGGCGGCGGCGAGGACGAGGACGAGGATGTGACGGCGTGCGAGCCGGGACGGCGACATCGAGGACTCCAGCGAGCGGGACGAGGGTGATCAGGAACCCTGGCGCCGGCTCACCTCGTCGTCGCAGCACGCGTACGAGGGCACCCGCCGTGCCCGCGCGCCGTGTCGCCTCGATGCGTTCATGCCGCCATTGTCGCGGTCGCGTCGTGCGACGCAAGGTGCGGGCTTGCATGGGGGCTTCCCTGGCACGCCAACCATCGGCGCCGCCCGTCCTTCGGGGCCAACTGGCCCCAAGGATGGTGTCCAATTGTCAAGTCACCATTTGTCTAACGCGCGTTAGAGTAACGATATGGACCCCATGCACGACCACGAGGCAGCACCCTCGCTGCCGATCGACGCACTCGAAGGGCTTGCCGCCCTGGCCGAGCCGAACCGGGCACGGATCTTCGAGATCCTCCGCCACGGCGAGCACTGCGTATGCGATGTCGGGGAGATGCTCGGTCTGAGCACGGCGCTGGTCTCACACCATCTGCGGGCCCTCCGCACCGCCGGTCTGGTCCGCGAGCGGCGCGCCGGTCGCTGGGTCTACTACTCGCTCGACCTGGAGCGTGTCGGGGCGCTGCGGACGGCGGTGACCACCCTCCTCAGCCCGGGCGAAGCCGCGACGACCGCGTGCCGCTGCTCCGACTGCGGCGTGCGCGGATCCCTCCCGACGCTCCCGTCGCGGCGCCCCGGCACGATCCCCCTTGCGGAGGTGCCGGCATGATGTGCTCGGTGCTGATCGTGGGCCTCCCGTCGGCCGCGACGTGCCCGCCCGAGAAGACCTGGCGCGCGGCCGGCGATCTCGTCGCGCAGCGCCTGAGCGCCCGCTTCGGGGAGGACGTCGCCGTGGAGTACGTGGACCTGTTCAGCCTCGAGATGAGTCGACACTCCGACGTCGAGGCGCGCATCGCGACCGACGGTCTCGTGCCGCCGGTCGTCGTGGTCAATGGAGCCGTCCTGTCCGCGGGCGGCAAGCTCAACCTATCGGCGATCGAGCGCGCGGTCGCCACCGCCCTCGAGAGCGTGGCCACCCATGGCTGAGCCCTCCGCTCCCTCGCTGGTGGACGACGCCCTGGCACCTCCCGACGCCGCCTGCTGCGTCGGAGCATGCGGGCCGATCTTCGAGACCCCGCTCCTGGAACAGCTGTTCAACCGCATCCGCGTTGCGGTCTCCGGCCGGCCAGCTCCGATCAGGCAAAGTACGGACCGCCCGGCACCGGGCGCCGAAGGATGGACCACTGATGACTGACCAGCCCACGGCCGTGACGACGCTCGACATCGAGATCTTCGACCCGCCGCTGTGCTGCCCGACCGGCCTCTGCGGCCCGGTGCTCGACACGACGCTGGTCGACCTCGCGGACACTGTGAGCACGCTGACCGGCGAGGGCCACTCCGTGGTCCGCCACATGATGACCAGCGACCCGCAGGCGTTCATGCGCAACACCGAGGTGTACGCGCTGATCAAGGCACGCCAGCTCGAGGTCCTGCCGATCACCGTCGTCCGCGGCCAGGTCGTCAAGACCTCCGCCTACCCCAGCCTCGACGAGCTCCACGCCGCGCTCGCCGCGGGCGCCTGACCGCGCCCCGAAGGATCACGACTCTGATGACCACGTTCCTCTTCTTCTCGGGCAAGGGCGGCGTCGGCAAGACGACGATGGCCTGCACGACCGCGGTCGCTGAGGCCGACGCCGGCCGACGCGTCCTCATCGTCACCACCGACCCCGCGTCCAATCTCGCGGACGTCTTCGAGCAGCCGATCGGCCACGCCGTCACGGCGATCGCCGCGGTGCCAGGGCTCTGGGCGATGGAGATCGACCCCGACACGGCGACGGCCGAGTACACCGACCGCACGCTCGCGCCGATCCGCGAGATCGTCCCCGAGCAGATCGTCGCGGTCATGGAGGAGCAGCTCGCGGGGCCCTGCACC
>JANNHX010000304.1:0-3441 GCA_031404615.1 Chloroflexota bacterium | reverse complement strand
AGTGTCGCTCGACGATCCGTACATCCTGTTCGTCGGCTCGAAGATCGGCTCTGTCCGCGACATGCTTCCCGTCCTCGAGAAGGTCATGCAGTCGGGTCGCCCGTTGTTGATCATCGCCGAAGACATCGAGGGCGAGGCCCTCGCCACACTCGTCGTGAACAAGATCCGCGGCACCTTCAAGTCGGCCGCCGTCAAGGCCCCCGGCTTCGGCGAGCGCCGCAAGGCGATGCTGCAGGACATGGCGATCCTCACCGGCGGCACCGTCATCTCCGAGGAGATCGGCCGCAAGCTTGACTCCGTGACCTTCGAGGATCTCGGCCAGGCTCGCCGTGTTGTCGCCACCAAGGACGACACGACGCTGATCGACGGGGAGGGTGCCCCGGAGCAGATCAAGGCGCGCATGAGCCAGATCAAGGCGCAGATCGAGGACACCACCTCGGACTACGACCGCGAGAAGCTGCAGGAGCGCCTCGCCAAGCTGGCCGGTGGCGTCGCTGTCATCAAGGTCGGCGCGGCCACCGAGGTCGAGCTCAAGGAGAAGAAGCACCGCATCGAGGATGCGCTCTCGACGACCCGCGCGGCCGTCGAAGAGGGCCTCGTCGCCGGCGGCGGCACCACCCTCCTGCAGGCCATTCCGGCGCTTGACAAGATCAAGCTCGAAGGCGACGAGCAGGTCGGCGTGGACATCGTCCGCAAGGCCCTCGAGGCCCCGGCCCGCCAGATCGCCGACAACGCCGGCATGTCCGGTGAGGTCGTCGTGAACGCCGTCCGCGCCCTGCCCATCGGCGAAGGCTACGACGCGCTCAAGGGCGAGTACGGCAACATGTTCGATCGCGGCATCGTCGATGCCGCCAAGGTCACCCGGTCGGCGCTCCAGAACGCCGCCTCCATCGCCGCGATGGTCCTGACGACGGAGACGTTGATCACGGACCTCCCGGAGAAGGCGGCTGCCGGCGGCGGCGGCGGTCACGGCCACGACGGCGGAGGCATGGACTTCTAGTCCCTTCCCCTCGCAACCGCACACGACCCCCGGTGGCCTCGGCCGCCGGGGGTCGTTGCATCTCCGGCGGCGGCGTAGACTCCGGTTGGGGCGTCCGCACACGCAGGGAGGTACCGGGATGAGCCGGGTCACGATCCGCCGCATTGACATCATCCGCGCCGCGAACATCGCGGCCGTGCTCTACGCCGTCATCGTGGCGGTGTTCAGCCTGCTGTTCCTCCTGCCGTTCACGCTGATCGCGGGGATCGCGGGCAGTCGGGCGGGAGACGGCGGCATGGGGCTCGGGATCTTCGGGGCTGGGATCGCGGGCGCCCTGGTCTTCACCCTGATCGGGATCGTGGCCTACGGGATCATGGGCTGGATCATGACCGCGATCATGGTCGCCCTCTTCAACGTCGTGGCGGGCCGGATCGGCGGGATCCAGGCGGACGTCGAGATCCAGGGCCCGTATGGGATGCCCGGGTACGGCGGACCGGGCTACCCGGCGCCCGGCTACGGGACACCGCCCGCCTACGGGACACCGGCGTGGCCCGCGCCCGGCAGCCCCGGTGGCCCTCCGGTCGCGCCGCCGCCCGGGTGGGGCCAGCCCGGCTGATCCGCGGCGTCATGGCCGCCCACGTGTCGGAGGGATTGTGTCCGTCAAGGGTCCGCTGCTCGGCATGGCCGCGCTCGTCGTGGTCGTGGGCTGTGGCGTGGTGATCGGCGGCCCACTGGGCGTCGGCCCGCTCGCCGCGACGATGCCGCCCGACCAGGTGACGGATCCCCGCGAGATGGTCTCGCGGAGCCTCCAGTCCGTGCTGGACGCGAGCGCGCTCCACGTCGAGGCGACGGTGGACGGCACGGTCCCGGGACCGGTCGTGGATCGCCCGGACGGCGCCGTCAGCCTGGACGGCACGACCATAACGG
Source organism: Chloroflexota bacterium (assembly GCA_031404615.1). GTDB lineage: Bacteria > Chloroflexota > Limnocylindria > Limnocylindrales > CSP1-4 > CAIXZV01. Next base: position 1,535 of record JANNHX010000304.1, on the reverse strand, counting down.
CCGACATCAAGCCCAGGGATCTCCGGACGCAGGCGTCCGTGACCAGTGACCCGCTCGAGATCGACCTCGACGCCGTCACCGTGTGGGGCGACGTCTGGTCCAGGACGGCTGCTGATGGCCCCTGGACCAAGTCGTCGCTCGGGTCGCTCGCGGCCGACGCGAGCTTCGACGCCAACCCGCTCACGCTTGTAGACCGGCTCCGTGCGTACATCTCCGAGTCCGACCACGGCCCGACCACCGCCGACGTCGCCTGCGCCGCCCCGTCGGGGACATGCCACCGCCTCGTGTTCGACGCCGGCGCGGACCTCTCCGACCTGCTGGCGAAGGTGCTCCCAGACGCAAACGCCGCCGCCCTGCCCGAGGTCACGACGACCGTCGCCCTCGACACCGACGCGAAGACCCTGCGCCCGGCCCGGCTCGTCCTCGACATGACGAGCGCCAATGGGTCCGTGGACCTGCACATTGTGATCGACACCTCGAGGTGGGACGAACAGGTCCAGATCGAGGAGCCGCCGCAGGGTTCCTGAGCCCGCCTCGCTCTAGAATGGACGGGTGAGTCCCACCCAGCCAGGCGAGCCCGCGAAGCGTCGCCGACGACCCCTCGACGAACCTGACGGCCAGGGAACATGGCTCGACCTCGGCGCTGGGTCGGCCGCCGCCCCGAAGGGCGAGGCGAGCGCAGGAGCCGGGGAGGCCCCCGCCGGGGACGCCCCCGTCGCCGCTCTCCCGGACGAGCCCGAGTGGATGCGCGATGTCCCGCCCGACCCGGACCTCACCGCCGGTCCCGCACTCTCGCCCGAAGAGGCCGCCAAGGCTCTCGAGGAGCGCCGCGCCGCCCGGGCCGTCGAGATCACGAGCCGCCTCAACCCAGAGCAGGCCCGTGCGGTAACCACGACCGACGGCCCGCTCCTGATCCTCGCGGGTGCCGGGTCGGGCAAGACGCGCGTCGTCGCCCACCGGATCGCGTACCTGATTGGCGTGAAGGCCGTCCAGCCACGCCGGATCCTCGCCGTGACGTTCACGAACCGCGCCGCGGGCGAGCTCCGCGAGCGGATCCAGGCGCTCGTCGGCGACAACGGCAAGCAGGTCGACGCCGGCACGTTCCACGCGCTGTGCGCCCGGGTGCTGCGCCAGGACGGCGACGCCATCGGCATCGACCGCAGGTTCGTCATCTACGACACGGATGACCAGCAGCAGCTGATGAAGCGGATCCTCGCCGAGCAGGACCTGCCTGCGACGGGGGAGTACCGGCCGGCGGCGATCCTGGGCGCGATCAGCCGCGCGAAGAACGAGATGCTCGACGCGGACTTCCTCGCCCAGAACGCGGTCAACCATAAGGAGCGGGTGATCGCGAAGCTCGCCGCCCGGTACGAGGAGCGCCTCCGCCAGGTTGGCGCAGTGGACTTCGATGACCTCCTGCTCAAGGCCGCGAGAACGCGCTCAAGAGGCCGCCGAACAGATAGTGGATCGCGTCCTCGCGGTAGCGCAAGACGCGGGTGAGCCGAGGGCCGGGCTGCGCCAAGCCTAGATCGAGG
>JANNHX010000303.1:0-9829 GCA_031404615.1 Chloroflexota bacterium | reverse complement strand
TCCCGCTCCGCCCTGGCAAGCCCAGCCGCGCGGGTGAGCCGGACGTGCTGGAGGCGTGGACGAAGGCCCGGGGCATCCCGACGCTGGGCCGGATCGAGGCGCCCGGCATGCTCGAGGGCGGCGACACGTTCTGGCTCCGGCCGGACCTCCTGTGTATCGGGCGCACGCTGCGCAGCAACGACGAGGCGGCATGGCAGCTCGCCAGCATCGCCTGTGGCGACGGCGATGTGCGGGTCTTCGACGTCCCGTACTGGAAGGGACCGGCCGAGCTCGTCCACCTGCTGTCCGTGATCTCGCCCGTGGCCGATGACTTGGCGGTCGTGTTCCTGCCGCTCCTTCCCGCCGGCCTGTACGCCCTGCTCGCGGACCTCGGGATCCGTCTCGTCGAGGTGCCCGAGGAGGAGTACCCCACGCTCGGCTGCAACGTGCTGGCCGTGCGCCCGGGCGTCGTCGTGGTCGCGGACCGGAACCCCGTGACGCGACGACGGATGGAGGGCGCGGGAGTGGAGGTGCACCCGATCCCCCTGGGCGAAGTGGGCGAGAACGGCTCGGGGGGCGTCACCTGCCTCACGCGCCCGGTGCTGCGCGCATGAGCCCGCGCCTGCGCGAGGCGGCCCTCGCGGCCGCCGCCGCCGTGGATGCCGAGGCGGTCACCGCAGATCTCGCGGACCTGGTGCGAACCCGGAGCGTGACGGGCGACGAGGACGCCGTCGCGGGGATGCTCGCGGACCGGCTCGAGGCCCTGGGGCTCGCGGTCGAGGTCTTCCACCCCGACCCGGCCGCGATCCGCGAGGATCCCGACTGGCCCGGCGAGGAGGTGGCGCGGACGTCGCTCCCGGTCGTCATCGGGCGCATCGGGAGGACCGGCGGGACGCGGCTCGTGCTCTCTGGGCACACGGACGTCGTGCCGCCGGGGGACCCCGCGACCTGGGCAGGCGACCCGTGGTCAGGCGAGGTGCGTGACGGCTGGCTCTACGGCCGCGGCGCCTGTGACATGAAGGGCGGCGTCGCCGCGATCCTCGGCGCCGTCCGCGCGCTCGGGGTCACCGGGGCGCTGGACCGGCTCCAGGGAGAGCTGATCGTCGCGTTCGTCCCGTCCGAGGAGGACGGCGGACAGGGCACCCTCGCCGCGATCCGCGCCGGCGCCACCGGCGACCTGTGTGTCATCCCGGAGCCCAGCTCGCTCGACGTCGTCATCGCCCACGCGGGCGCGATCACGTTCCGGCTCACCGTCCCGGGCCGGGCCGCCCACGCCAGCCGCCGCACCGAGGGCGTGTCCGCGCTCGCCAATCTCGGCGACCTCGTGCGCGCCCTCGAGGCCGACGAGGCCCGGCGCAACGCGTCGGAGACGGACCCCCTGATGACCGCCCTGGGCCTGCCGTATCCCACGATCATCGGGACCGTGGCGGGCGGGGAGTGGGCGTCCACCGTCATGGACCGCGTCGTCGCGGACGGGCGCTACGGCGTCCGGCTGGGCCAGACCCCCGAGGCCGCAGCCGACGAGCTGCGTTTCGCCATCGCCGCCGCGAACGAGGCGCACCCGTTCCTGCGCGACCACCCCGCCACAGTGGAGATCGTCGGGGCGCGGTTCGGGACATCGCGGGTCGCCGCTGACCACCCGCTCCCGGTCAGCCTCGCCGCGGCCGCGAAGGCCGTCACGGGCCGCCGCCCGGCACTCCTCGGTGTCCCGTATGGCGCCGACATGCGGCTGTTCGTCAACGTTGGTGATACGCCCTGCGTGATCTTCGGACCGGGGGACGTGCGGGTCGCCCACGGCGCCGACGAGCGCGTGCCGCTGGCCGAGGTGGAGGCGTGTGCACGCGTCCTGGCCGCCTGGGTCGCCGACGAGCTGGGCGCCTGAACGGCCGGCCCAGCGGGCGTGGCGTTCACCGGATGACCCCAGTGTTGGCCCGCCTCGTCACCCCGCGCCTGCGCATGGACCCGCTGCGGGTCGAGGACGCGGAGGCGATGAGGGGTGTCCTGGCAGACCCGGCGCTCTACCGCTTCACCGGCGGCGAGCCGCCGACCCTCGATTCGCTCCGGCGGCGCTACGCGGCCCAGGTCGCGGGCGCGTCCCCGGACGGCTCCGAGCGGTGGCACAACTGGATCCTGCGCCTCACTGCCGGCGGTGAGGCGATCGGGTTCGTCCAGGCGACGGTCACGGACGAAGGTCGCCGCGCCGATATCGCCTGGGTCATCGGCGTCCCGTGGCAGGGTCTGGGCTACGCCTCGGAGGCCGCGGTGGCCCTCGTCGCCTGGCTGCGCGGCGCCGGTGCCGCAACGATCACCGCGCATGTCCATCCCGACCACGAGGCCTCCGCCCGGGTTGCAGCTCGGGCCGGCCTGGCTGCCACGGACGAGGTGGAGGACGGCGAGCGTGTCTGGCGGCTGCGCTCGGAGCCGGTGGCCTTGCTGCATGGTCTCTTGGCGCTTGGGTCGCCCTGAGCCGTCAGGCTGCCGGGAGGTCCACCTGCTCACCGGCCGCCGCCGCACGCACCGCCGCCCGGCGCTGGCGCGCCAGCAGCGCCACGGGGATCACCACGGCGGATGCGCCCAGGATCCCGAGGGCCGTGTAGCCCACGATGACCATCACGAACCCCGAGCCGAGGCTCGCCGCGGCCGCCGAGCTCCAGATCATTGCGTCCGCGGCGCCCTGGACCCGAGTGCGCTCGTGGATCTCCAGGTTGCCCGACAGCATCGAGGACCCGGCCACGAACCCGAGATTCCATCCGTAACCCAGCAGGAACAGCGCGAGGAACAGGATCGAGCCGCCGTCCGGCGGCGCCATCGCCGCCATCAGCGACGACACGGCCAGAACCGCCGTGCCGGCGAAGATCACCGGCACCGGCCCGAACCGGTCCGTCAGCCGCCCCGAGATGGGCGAGAGGGCGAACATGCCGAAGGTGTGCCCGGAGAGCACGAGCCCCACTGCACCGAGGTCGTGGCCGTGCTCGCTCATGTGGAGCGGCGTCATCGTCATCACGAGCGTCATCACGAACTGCCCGACGATGAGCGCGACGATCGCCGCCGCGACGGCGGGCCGCCGGAGGATGACCCGGACCGGATCGGTGGAGCGAGGGCCGGCCGCGGCGACCTCGAGCGCCTCCCGGTCCGCGAGCTCGTACGGGTCCGGGCGCAGGAAGACGAACGAGAGCACCGCGGCGAGCCCCACGAACAGCACCGGGACCAGGTATGGCCCGGCGAGCGGCGGCAGCCCGACGGACGCGGCGAGCCCCGACGCAAGCGGCACCATCTGCGGCCCGATGACTGCGCCCACGGTGCTCGCCCACACGACGAGGCCGATCGCCGAGGCGCGTCGCGCGAGCGGGACCATATCTGCATTCGTGTAGCGCGAGAGCTGGTTCGACGTGTTGCCGAAGCCGATGAGCAGCGTCCCGCCCAGGAGCAGCGGGAACGAGCGCGTGACGATGGCGAGGGTGGCGAGCAGTGCGCCCAGCACGCCGATCGAGTAGCCCAGGGTCAGGCCCAGCCGGCGGCCGCGCTTCGCCATCAGGGTCGATAGCAGCACCGACCCGAGCGCGGCCCCCAGGACCACCGTTGCGCCGGGGGCTCCCGCGAGGAGCTGCGAGCCCAGGAGGTCCTTGGCCACGATCGTCGCGACCGTGACCGCGGCGATGTGCCCGGTGCTGCCGAGTGCGACGCCCGCCACGAGCGAGTTGCGTGCCCGGCGTCGCGCGGCTGCGAGCGGTGCTCCCGAGAGGGGAATGGCCGGGGTCGCGGGGTCTGCGGTCATGAGCGCCGACGATACCCCCCTTGGCCCGGCAGCGAGGCTCTCAGGCGCGGGGCAGCGTCCTGGGCCCGAGGTCCGGGAAGAGCAGGAGCGGGGTGTCGGGGCTCGACGCCGGCTCCGCGTCTGGGCCGGACTGCCCGGCGGCCTCGGCCGCGAGACACAGGCCGTTGGCGAGGCGCATCTGGCGCGGCGTGTGACAGGCGACGCGAAGCAGCGCGGGAGCACAGACGACGGCTGCCACGCCACGGGCCCGCGACGTGGCCACGTTGAGCCGGTTGCTCGAGTACAGGAAGTCGAGACCGCGCGGCGCGAGCTCGGGGGACGACGTGCCCATGGCGTAGATGCTCACCGGGCGCTCCTGGCCCTGGAACCGGTCCACGGTACCCACGTCCACGGCGCCCAGGCCGGCCGCAGCCAGCGCCCGCTCGATCTCGGCCACATGGTTGTTGTAGGGCGCCACGACGATGACGTCATCGGCTCGCAGCGGGCGGTTCTCACCCTTGACGTTGCGCCATTCGGCCTCGTCGTCGAGGACCTCGCGCACGAGGGCGACAACCCGGGCCGCCTCCTCGGGTGACGCCGTCTCGTTGCCCTCGTGGGCAACGCTGACGAGGCGCAGGCCCGTCCCGGCGAGCTCCGCGTCGCCGGTCACCAGCTGGCGCTCGAGGCCGTCCACGGGATCGAGCCGGCCCTCGTAGAACGCTGTGGAGGTGAAGGTGCAGATGTCAGGGTGCAGCCGCCACGTCCGGTCGAGGAAGAGGCCCTCGTGCGTGGCGATCGTCGCGCGGTCAGGCTCCAGACCCGCGGGGTCCGCCAGCAGGTGCCCCAGGGCGCTCCGGCCCGCCCCCGGCGGGTGCGCACCCCGGGTTGGCTGGTCGAGCTGCTGCGGATCGCCCAGGAGGATGATGGAGCGGGCGGCCGGGGCGCACGCGAGCACGTTCGCGAGGCTCATCTGGCCCGCCTCGTCCACCACCAGCACGTCCAGTAAGGGCTCCGGGTCCGCCATCGGCTCGAGGCACCAGGTCCAGGCGACCGCACCGACGACATCGAGCTCGTCCGAGCGCAGCGCATCCGCAACGTCGGGGCTCCTGACGACCTCGGTCGCGTGACGGCTGGCCGGGGCATGCCCCTCCTTGGGCTTCTGACCGATCCGGACGCGTGGAGAGCCGGAGACGGCGGTCTGCGCGTCGATGTCCGCCACGTTGTCGAGGAGGTTGCCGATCACCCTGTGCGAGTTGGCCGTGACGCCGACCTTCTTCCCGGCCCGCGCCAGCGCCACGATCATGTGGGCTCCCGTGTACGTCTTCCCCGACCCCGGCGGCCCCTGGATCGCGAGCACATCCCCGTCGAGGCCGAGCGCGAGCCGGACGGCAGCGCCGAGCGTCGTCTCACCGTCGAGCCGCAGGCTCGTGCCCGGGCCACCCCCCGCCGGTGGCCGGCGCAGGAGCAGTGCGCGGGTTGCCGCGAGATGCGCATCGGTCGCGTCGATCCCGTTGTCGGCCACCCAGGTGCCCGTGCGCCGAAGGCTCGCCGCGAGGCCGCCCGTGGGGATGATCCCGTTCGGCACGAGAGAGACCGGCAGCGGCATCAGGGCCTGGGCCTTCGACCGGTACAGCGTGAGCGTGCCGGCTACGGCGTCCACCCCGGTCACCCTGCCGGTGGCGGCCCTGATCTCCTTGGGCAAGACGGGGTCCCAGGCATCGGTGCCGGCATCGAGCCCGTGCTCCTGCTCGGGAAAGGAGAAGGTCCACGTCCCGTTGCCGCCCGCCTTCTGCTCGGGCGAGCCCAGCGGCACCAGGCCGGTCATGGGCTCGCGCGCCTCGAGCAGCTGCACCTCGTTCATCTCGAGCAGGTCGAAGAAGCGCCACCAGCTTGCCTTGTCCTCGCGCCGGTGCCACTCGAGCAGCTGGCCCAGGAGCCAGCGTCCCGCCTCCGCCGGGTGCTTCGCGCGCTCCGCCGGGTCGGGGGATGTGCCCTCGACCAGGCGGGCGACCAGGGCCTGCACGGCCGTCCGCTCCGCGACGGACTCGTCGGAGCCGTGCTCGTTGGCGGGCGTCGGGCGCGGCAGCACCATGCCCTCGCGCTGCTCCAGCTCGATCCGCCGCTCCTCGAGCCAGTCCCGGAGGCGGAGCGTGGAGACCACGTCGTCGCGGTTGTAGTCCGCGATCTCGGCGAGGATCCTCGCGCCGTCCTCGACGTGCTCCTGCCCGCCCAGCTCAAGCCACCGCTCGAAGGCGACGATGCTGGAGCCCGCGTCCTTGAGGTCGATCTCGCGGACGAGGCCGTAGAGCGGCTCCAGCTTCTTGATCGAGTAGCTCTCGACGCCGATGCGGACGCCCTGCCGGACCACGCGGTAGAGGTCCACCAGCACGTCCGCCCGCAGGAGTCGGTCGACCTCCTCCTCGCGCGTGCCGTACCGCTGGGCGATCCGGCCGAGCGCGGTGGGCTCGTAGGGAGCGTAGTGGTAGACGTGCAGGTCAGGGTCCACCTCGCGGCGGGCCATGATCAGGTCGACGACCCGCTCGAAGGCCGCCTTCTCCGCGCCGGGCGTGACCCTGTCGCCGTCGAGGCTCCAGAACGCGTGGAAGCGCGGCACGTGGGGCAGGTCCGTTCCGAGCAGCGGCACGGTGGATGTCCACTGCGGATCCAGCTCCGGCAGCGCGGGCTCGAGGATCCCGAACAGGTAGTCGACGCCGTCGTCGCGGGCGTACGGGTCGCCCGCGAGGTCCAGGAACAGGTCTCCCGGGCTCGGCTTTGGCAGGCCGAGGAGCCCGCGCTCCGGCACGAGATCGCCATCCTTGTCGCGGTCGAGCGCGAGCAGCTCGAACCTCGGAACGGGCAGGCCGTCGGACTCCACCTGGAGCCGGGCCTGCTCGCGGACCCGGAGCAGCGCGTCGGGCCCGACGCCCTCGAGCACAGGGTCCATCGGCAGGACTGTGGCCGCCAGCCCGCGTCGCGTGGACACGTCGCGCGCCGCGAGCGCGTCCCGCTGGCGGCGGCTGGCACCCGCCACGAGCGAGAGATGGTCGTCAGCCCGGCGCCGGGCGCGGCACTGGGGGGCCCAGCGGCAGACGGCGCAGTGCTCGACCGGCTCGGGGTAGGTGCCGACCGGCGGGTAGACGATCTCGCGCCCGGGACCCCGGAGGCCGACCGTGGTCTCGAAGTCCACCTTGACGCGCCGATAGTAGGCCATGAAGTCGTCCACGCGGAGGCGCTCCCGCGTCCGCGCGCTGCCGCCCAGGACGACGTACAGGTACTCGGGCAGGACGCCCTGGATGGCCGTGAGCTGCTCCACGTACGAGCAGATCTGCAGGATGGCCGACGCCTTCACGTGCCGTGCGAGCTTGGTGTCCGCCACCTCGTAGTGCCACGGCCCGAACGCACTGTCCGGGCGGCCCGGCGCATGGTCCACCTTGAGCAGGAAGTCCGCGTGCCCGCGCCATGTCCCGTCGAAGAAGGTGGCCTGGAAGACGACATCCGCGCCCGCGCGCATCGCCGCGATCGTCTCGTCCTGCGCGGCCCGCAGGTCCGCGCCCTGGTCCCGCTTCACCGGAGCGCCCTCTGTGCCTGCCGTGTCCAGCGGGGCGACCATGGAGCCGTCCCTCTGGATCTCGACGACGTGCCGGCCCTCGGCGATCAGCGATGCGAGGTAGTGCGCCTCGTGCTCGAGACCGCGCTTGGCCACGACCTCGATGTTGGGATCGTTGCGGATGGGCTTGGCGACCAGGCCAGCCATCGCCGCCCGCTCGAGCGCGAGGCGGTGCTCGCACGCGAGATAGCCCACGAGGTCCGTGGCGGCAAAGACGGGGCGCCCATCGATCAGCTGCATGCGTGGCCATCGTAGGGGCGGCGCGTGCCATCTCGCCTGTCACAACGCGCCCGTTCTTCAGTAGACTCCCCGCGTGGAATCCCGCCGGCAGGCCCCCAACCGCATCGACGAGCGCGGCGAGCGCCGGGTCGCGCTCGCCCTCCCCGCGGTCTCGCGCCGCCCATGACCAACACGACCCGCGCCGCCGTCGCCGTCCGACCGGCGGTCGCCACCGATGCTGCCGCCGTCTGCGAGGTGGGCGTTTCCGCCTGGCGCGCCACCTACACGGCGCTCGTCGGCGCGGACGCCGTCGAGCGGTTCATCGCCCTCGCCTACGCGCCCGAGCGGATCGCATCGCGGATCGAGCGCGACGTGATGTTCGTGGCGGGGTATTCGGGCGGGGACCCGTCGGGAGTCGACGCGTTCATCGAGGTCGTCGAGGAGGTCGACCGCCAGCACATCGTCGCCTTCTACGCGCGCCCCAGCTCGCGCGGGCGCGGCCTCGGGACGGCGCTGCTCGCCGAGGTCGTGGCTGCATTCCCAGGCCGCGACATCTCCGCGGACGTGCTCGAAGGCAACGACCTGGGCGAGCCGTTCTACGTGGCGCGCGGGTTCGAGCCCGGCGAGATCATCATTGAGGACATCGCCGGCGAGCTGATCCGCGAGCGCCGCTGGTGGCTCCGCGCGCAGGGCCGGTCCCCGGCGTAGGTCCCTCCAGAGCCTACCCGAAGAGCGTCTCGACCGCCTCCCTGAACACGACCGTGTGCCGGTCCACGTCCGCCCCGGTCGTCGCGGGCGACATCAGCGCCATGTTGTGGAACGGCGTCATCAGCACGCCCCGGTTCATCGCCCAGAGATGGAGGAACCGCTCCAGCTCCGGGTCCATCGCGTCGTGCAGGTCGGTCCCGTTGCGCGGAGGCTCCGGCGTGAAGTGGTATTCCGCCCGGGCGCCAAGGCGGGTCACGTGCCACGGGACGTCGAAGTTGCGGAGGGCCTCGTTGACGCCGGCCTCGAACCGCTCGGCGAGCGGGATCATCCGTTCGAACGCCTCGTCCGTCAGCACCTCGCCGAGGGTCGCGCGGATGGCCGCGAGCGACAGGGCGCTTCCCGCCAGCGTCCCGCCGATGCCGCCGACGTCGCAGTCCTCGCGCTCGATGGACGCGGAGATCCGCTCGGCCACGGCCTCCGTGAAGCCGTAGGTCGCCGCCGGGATCCCGCCGCCGATCGTCTTGCCGATGACCAGAAAGTCCGGCTCGAGACCGAAGGCGCCCGTGTAGCCGCCCGGGCCGGCGCAGATCGTGTGCGTCTCGTCGTTGATGAGCAGGGTCCCGTACCGGCGCGTGAGCTCCCGGACGCCCTCGTGGTAGCCGGGCTCGGGCAGCACGATGCCGACGTTGGTGAGCGCGGGCTCGAACAGGCAGGCCGCGACGTCGCCGTTGGCGAGCTCGCGCTCGAGGCCCTCGAGGTCGTTGATCTCGACGACCCGCGTCGTCTCCTCGAGCGCGACGGGCTTGCCGAGGTTGCCGTGGCGCGCGATGGCCCCGCCGTCGGGCCCGATGACGGCGAACGTCTCGTCGACCGAGCCGTGGTAGCAGTGGTTGTGGACGATGATCTTCGACCGGCCCGTGATGTGGCGGGCGAGCCGGATGACGAAGCGGTTCGCGTCGGTGGCCGTGAGCGTGAACTGCCAGTAGCGCAGCCCGAACCTCCTCCTGAGCTCGTCGCCGGCGAGGATCGCGTCCTCCGTGGGCAGCATGTGCGTGATGCCGCGGCGCATCTGGCGTTCGACGGCGCGTACCGTCGGCTCCGGGCCGTGGCCGGCCATCGCGCCCGTATCGCCGAGGCACAGGTCGACGTAGTCGTGGCCGTCGACGTCCGTGAAGTGCGCGCCCTCCGCGCTCTCGACGAACAGCGGGTAGGGGCCCGCCCACTTGATCATCCAGTTCATCGGCACGCCGTCGAGGAGCGAGCCCTTCGCGCGCTCGAACAGCGCCCGCGAGCGCGGGTTCGCCCGCTCGAACGCCGCCATCTCGGCCGTCATCAGCCGCTCGAGCCGTCCGCGGTCGAGGGTCCTGCCGCTGGTCATCTCGTGGGTCTCCTTCCCGGCGCGCAGGCCGGCCGTGCGGTGTGGGGAGATGATGCCGTGCCGCACGCCGCGCCGGGAGGCCGTCCCGGACATGGAAACGCCCCGGGACCTCATCGAGGAGGACCCGGGGCGCGAGGAGAGGGGAGGGCCGGTGGGGTTACCGGGCGTTGGCGCGGGCGGTCAC
>JANNHX010000302.1:0-4290 GCA_031404615.1 Chloroflexota bacterium | reverse complement strand
GGTTCGGCGACGGCGGCTACCTGCCGGACCTGGGCGACGACGAGGTCGACATCGCCCTGATCTCGCTCGAGTCAACCACCGGCGACGTCATCGCCTTCCGGGCGACACCGGTCGCGGACGGGATCCGGTACTCGGTCGTGGACGAGTACGACAACGCCTTTGAGGTCGATCGTCCGGTCCGGCCGGGTCCGCTGACGCTCGGTCAGATCATCGAGCTGATCGACACGGTGGAGGGGCCCGACGGCATCGTCGGGCTGGTCGAGGAGTGCCTGGAGTTCAACCTCGTCGATGATGACAGCGACCCGGACGATCTCCGCGACTTTATCGAGGTGTCGTCGCTCTTCTACCCGCAGCTTGCCGGCTACTACGACGAGCGGATTGCCGCGTGGGTCGAGGCCGTGCGAGAGCGCCAGGGGCGGTAGGAGGGCGATCCGTGGGGCCGCAAAACAGGCTCGATCCCTTGCTTCCGGGCCCCGCCCCCGGTACAATTACGTGGTCGCGAGAGCGGCACGCATCGAGAGCGCCCGAGGGTCACAGCCCGACGACGGCGCGGCAACCAACGGTCCTACCCGGGGCCGAAACGGTGCCAATGCTGTGGACGATGCGGCAGGGTCCCGACCACGGACCGGTAACGGTACGCGCTTGCGTGCGTCGTGTCGGCCGTGGACGGGGATCCCATCGAGAGTGCCGGAGGGGCCTGGCCCGCTGATGGCACCGCAACCGGACCCGGCGGCATGCCGGGAGCACGGTGCGACTCCCAGGTCGGATGGGAGAACGTGCCATGACCTCAACGCGCACGAAGGCGGGCTCGCCCGGCCTCCTGGACGGCCTCGGCCTGGTCGGGCTCGCCGAGATCGAGCCCGTCGTCATCGCGGCCGTCGCGGCCGAGCTGCCGATCCTCCTCGTCGGCCCGCACGGCACCGGCAAGAGCCTGCTGCTAACCCGGATCGCCGAGGCGCTCGGCCTCACCTGGCGTCACTACAACGCGAGCCTGCTCTCCTACGACGACCTCGTCGGCTACCCGGTGCCCGACGGGCGCGGCGGGCTCGACTGGCTCCGGACGCCGGCCACGATCTGGGACGCCGAGGCGGTCTTCCTCGACGAGATCAACCGCTGTCGGCCCGAGCTCCAGAACAAGCTGTTCCCGATCGTCCACGAGCGGCGCGTCCAGGGGATCGAGCTGACCCAGCTGCGGCACCGCTGGTCCGCCATGAACCCGGTGGACGAGGACGCCGCCGACGATGCGTACCTCGGCGCCGATCCGCTCGACGCCGCGCTCGCGGACCGGTTCGCATTCATCGTTCCGATGCCCGACTGGCGGGCGCTCGCCCCGGCCGAGCAGGAGCGGCTCCTGATGGCGGACCTGCGGGCGGTCGATCCGGCGGCGGCCGAGGCCTTCCGGGTGGCCGTGGCGGCGGCGCGGGAGCGCTACCTCGCGGCGGTCGCCGCGCCCGACCCAGCGTCCGCCGTGTACGTCCGCCATGCCCTGCGCCTCCTCGACGACGCCGGCCTGCGCTGCTCGCCGCGGCGCGGCGCCATGCTCATGCGTGGGATCGCCGCGGTCCGGGCGTCGGGGATCCTGGAACCCGGCAGGGCGGCCCTCGCGGCGCTGCGGTTCGGGCTGCCCCAGCGCGCCTCGGGCGGGAGGATCAGCGAGGCGAAGATCCTCGCCGCCCACCGCGAGGCGCTCGCGGCGGCCGCGGCGCAGCCGGGGGACCCGAGTCTCGCGCTGCGCTCGATCGCGGACCGCTTCGAGAGGACCGTCCGCGCCCTCGAGCTCACCGACCTCGATCCAACGCTGCGATCGAGCGTCGTCGCGGACGGCTTCACAGACCTCGCGGACGGCGAGCGGCACGCGGTCGCGGTCCATGCCTTCGACCACGGCCTCGCGGACGGGCTGCTGGGTGCGGTGGCCGCGCAGCTCGCCACCGCCTACGCCCTGGTCCAGACGCCCCAGGGCGTGCACGAGACCCTTGCCGCCCGCGGCGTCCGCCACGAGGCGTGGCTCGCGGTCACACGCGAGGTGTCGGGCCTGGCACCGGGACCCAGGGCGGCGCAGCTCGAGAACCTGCTCGTGGGACTGTGGGGGGTGAAGCGGATCGGCCGGCCGGAGGACGTCAGGCGGATCCGCGTCGCGTGGGAACTAGCACGGGCCCGGCTCGCCCCTGGCGCGGCCCGGCGCGACGGCGACTCCCGCGCGGAGGCGGCATGACGCCTATCGCTGCGGCGTCGGCCACGACCGGTCCCGGCGAGCGCGCCCCCGCCAACCGGCTCGGCAACATGTCCTGCCGCCCCACGACCGAGGTGACCCACCCCTCGAACGACCCGGCCCGCCAGCTGGTGCCCGCCTTCCGCGCCGCGCTGGACATCCCGCCCCGCAGCCGTCCGAGTTCGCCCCGGGCCCTGCTGCGCGCGCTCGGCATCGACGCAGAGGGCCTCGCTCGGGGCCGCGAGCCCGCCCGCCGCCGCCTCGAGGCGATCGCGGATGCCGTCCTCGAGATCCTGCCGCTGCCCGCGGTCGTGCCGCTGTACGCCGGCGGTCGCCGTCTCCCCGACACCGTCGAGCGACGCGAGCCGATGCTCGCGATCGCGCTGCTGGCGCGCCGGTCCGGTCCGGTCCTCCTCCGGCACCGGACGCCGGGCCTCGAGGGGCTCGAGCGCGGCGGCCTGATCACCCTCCTGCTCCAGGAACCCGTGCGGGCCCGGATCCTCGCGACGGTGGACGCACCCAACTGGCCGGCCCTCGTCCTCGAACGGGCCAGGCACCTCGAAACGGCCCGACTGGAGGCCTCCCGATGAGCGATCTCGTCACCCGGATCCTGGACTGCGTGCCCCCGGGCACCTACGGGATGCACGCCCTGTTCCGCCTCGTGGACATCGTCGAGTCCGAGGACATCCCCACGGCCGCGATCGAGGGCGGCCACGCGCCCCGGATGCTGGTCAACCCGTCGTTCGCCGCCCGGTACGCCGCCACGCCCGAACGCCTGCTCATGCTCGTGATGCACGAGCTCCACCACGTGATCCTGGGCCACACGCGCCTGCTGCCCGTCTCGACGGCGCTGGACAACATCGTGTTCGACGCGGTCATCAACGCGATGCTCTGCCGAGCCTTTCCGGACCCGCGGGGGATCGCCCTGTTCACGGACTTCTACGCCGCCGACGAGGTGCCCGCCGCCCTGCTCCGGCCGGCGGACGGCTGGGAGCCGAGTCGCCTGGGGCGCCCTGCAAGCCACAGCCGCGCGCTGATCAAGGCCGGACACCTGAGGCTCGCCGACGTCCACCGGGCCCTGTACTCGCCGGGCGGCGTCTCCTACGAGGAGCTGCGCGACGCGCTGCTCGAGGCCTGCCCCCCGGCCCAGGCGGCGGAGGTGGCGCTCTTGGGCGACCATGGCGCCGGTGGCCTCATGGGCGGCGACCTCGAGGCCCGGGCGCCGGTCCTGCTCGACGTGGTCCGCCAGATCGTCGAGGAGTGGCCGCAGCCCCCGGAGCCGATCAAGGGCCGGTCCCTCGCGAGCGCGTTCCGCGAGACGTTCGCCCCGCCGAGGCGTGTCGCGGGCAACCGGACACGCCTGCGCTCGCTGCTCCGGTGGGCCGGCGGCCTCACCGACCGCGGCACGGTCCGCACGACCGGGGCGACCGAGACCGCGGTCCTCACACCGCTGCGGTCCCGGGCGCGCCGCGACGTGGTCGCGGACCTGCTCGGCAGCCCGATCCTGCTCCACGAGGGGACCGCGACGACCCGCGGCCGGGCCAGGGCGGGGGAGCGGGTCCACGTGTACCTCGACGTGTCCGGCAGCGTGTCGGGCATCGTGGGCGTGCTCTCCGCGGCGATCCGGGACTGCGCCCCGTTCGTCCACCAGGTCGTCCACGCCTTCTCGACCGAGATCGCGGACCTCTCGCTCGCCGACCTCGCCGCCGGGCGCATCCGCACCACCGGCGGCACCGACGTCCGGTGCATCGCCGCGCACGCCCGTGCCCACCACGTTCGTCGCGCCGTGGTTCTCACCGACGGCTATGTCGGCCGGGCCGCGGGGATCGACGCCGAGACCCTGGCCGGCATGCGCCTCGCCGTCGCCTATACCGACACCCGGTTTCCCGAGGACCTCGCGCCCTTCGCCGGGCGCCACGACACCCTGGAGGTGGCTTCATGAGCAGCTTCATCACGATGTCTCCCGGTGTCCGACTCCGTCCCGCCGAGGCCGTCGCCGCAGGGCACCCCGACAAGATCGCCGACGCGATCGCCGACGCCATCGTCGACCTCGCGATCGGGCGCGAGCCGCGCGCCCTCGT
>JANNHX010000301.1:0-2561 GCA_031404615.1 Chloroflexota bacterium | reverse complement strand
GTCCTTCGGTGCGTTGGGGCCGACACGGATGCTCCGTGTCCGCGCGTGCAGGCGCCAGCAGATCATCGATGCGCCACGCCTGCAGGACGCTTCCGCTCGGATGATGCGCGCGAGACGCCGGCCAGCCAGCGCCGCACAAGGCGGCGAGGAGCTCAAGGGCGGATTCGACCGAATCCGGGTTGACCTCCGCACGTGTCGGGCAGCCATGGCACCCACGTGAGCCAGACACGGGGAGCGGCGCGTGGACCGGCAGTCGGCCGGGTCCGCCGGGGGGCAGGAGCGACGACGCTACGCCCCCTCAAGCTCGCAGCCGGCCGCGACGCAGTCCTCGGCGAAGCGCTCGAGCGCACCGTCGTCGTCGGCCGAGGCCGTGATCAGCGTCATGACCCGATCCACGCCCGCACCGACGTAGCGGCGCAGCAGGTCCACCCGCGGTTCGCCCTCCGCCGCCGAGGCCTCCCGGCCGATGTTGACCGAGACCCGGAGCGTGGCGGGGTCCCGCCCGATCTCCCCGCAGCGCGACTCGATGACCGGCCGGCTCGCGGTGATCTCCTCGGGCGTGAGCCAGTCGAGGTTGAGCTCGTCCGCGTAGCGCGCCGCCAGGCGCCAGGTCCGGTTGGGTCCATTGCCGCCGACGAGGATCGGGACGCGGGGCTCCTGGAGCCCGCGCGGGACGTTGATGGCGTCGCGGACGCGTGCCGCCGGGCCCTCGTACGTCGCGCGGCCGCCGCCCAGCATCCGGGTTGCGATCTCGAGCGTGTCCTCGAGCATCTCCAGGCGCTCGCGCAGCGGCGGGAACCCGAAGCCGTAGGCGAGGTACTCATCCTCCTTCCAGCCGGCCCCGAGCCCAAGCTCGGCACGCCCGCCGGAGACGACATCGAGCGTCGAGATCATCTTGGCGACAAGCGCGGGGTTGCGGTACCCGGCGCACAGGACGAGGTGCCCGAGGCGGACGCGCGCGGTCTCGGTCGCGAGGGCGCTGAGCCCGACGAACGCCTCGAAGGTGATCTCGTCGGTCGGGACAGGCTCGGTCTGGACGTGGTCGAACATCCAGATCGAGTCGAACCCGAGCACCTCGGCCGCGTGCGCGACCGCGACCGTGCGCGCCCACGCACGGGCCGGGTCCCAGCCGTCGAACTCGCCCGTCCATCCCTGGGGGACGATGATCCCGACGCGCACGCCCGCCGCCCTGGCTAGCGGCCTACCCGCACTTGACGATGCGTGCCCTCGGGTGGGCCGCGTCGTACGTCGAGGGGACCGTGCTGACGCGCTGTGCCTTGACGACGAGCTTGGGGTACCTGAAGTTCGGACCCGTCGAGGTCTGCAGCCACAGGCGGTCCGGCGCCTCGCCCACCGCGGCCTGGACGTCGTTGGTCGCCTTGACCGCGTAGATCCGGTACGTGTGCAGCTTGCTGTTCGAGGTCCACACGTAAGCCAGCTTGCCGATCAGGTTTAGGCCCCGGTTCTTCTGCCACTGCTTGAGGAGCGGCAGGAACATGCCGGTCCGGGCGTGGGCGAAGATGAAGGTCGCGCCGGTCGCGGGCTCGGTCGGCTGGTTGAGCGCGCCCATGTACATCGCGACGTTGCAGTACGGGTAGCCGCTTGGCCCGCGCACGACCGGCAGGTTGATGGTGGCGTTGAGGACGCCCTGCGTGGGAACCTTGACGCGAGTCGCGGCGACGAAGTTCAGGTTGCCGCAGCGGATCGACGAGCCCGACACGATCCGGATCACGAGCCGGTTGGACCAGTTGGCCTTCCAGATCGGGAACATGTATCCGGTCGAAAGGTTGAGGATCCTGCTGTACGCGCCCGACGACGTCGACCTGATGTTGGGGAGGCGGTTGATCACGGTGCCGAGGTTGCTGCACCGGCCGCGGCGGATCTCGACGCGATAGGTCGCCGACCTGCGCAGGCCCTTGAGCGTGTACACGACCTGACCCTTGCCGTCCGTGAACGCGGTGATGCTCGTCCGGCCGTTCGCGCCGTTGGTCCCCACGCTCGCGTAGAAGACGCGGTGCGCGGTTGCGGCCTGGGCGGGCGCCGCGAACGCAGCGACCAGGAGCAGGGCGAGGGCAAGGGCGATGGGTCGTCGCACGGGCGGCAATCTCCTGTCACGGGTTGGGCACGTCGCCGGTGGCTGTGGGCAGTCGCCCTGTGGCTGGGCACAGGATGCCCCATGACGACCGGTTCTGGCCACCCCACGAAGGTCCGGTTCCGGTGCGCGGAGGCACCCGGGGGCTTCAGAAGGGCCCCGAATCAGCCCATTCGGTTCACCCGCGAGGGGCCGCCCGGACTAGCGCCGCTCGAGGATCGGGCGTGCCTTGTCGGGGTCGTCGACCACGAACGCGAAGGTCGCGCGGTCGCTCCAGCGGCCCAGGAACAGGTGGCCGAGGACGTTGACCCCGGCGTCGCTCAGCTCGCGCGCGATCTTCGCCATGCCGCCCGGCCGGTCGTCCACCTCGGCCAGGAGCGACTCGCCCTCGAGGAAGGTCCAGCCGCCGCCCTCGAGCACCCTGCGGGCGCCGTCGTCGTCGGCGGTGGTCATGATGAAGTGCCCGACC
>JANNHX010000300.1:0-3111 GCA_031404615.1 Chloroflexota bacterium | reverse complement strand
GGACCGGCCTGCGGGCGAGTCCGATCGGCCAGGTCATGGTGGAGAAATGCCTCGTCGGCTGGCAGGAGATCGAGTATGAGGTCATGCGCGACGCCGAGGACACGTGCATCGCCGTGTGCTCGATGGAGAACGTGGACCCGCTGGGCGTCCACACCGGCGACTCGATCGTCGTGGCGCCCGTACAGACGCTCACCGACACGGTCCACCAGCGGCTCCGCAGCGCAGCCCTCGCGATCATCCGCGCGCTCGGCGTCGAGGGCGGCTGCAACGTCCAGTTCGCGCTCTCGCCCGACAGCACCGAGTACGCCGTCATCGAGGTCAACCCGCGCGTCTCGCGCTCGTCGGCGCTGGCCTCGAAGGCCACGGGCTACCCGATCGCGCGCGTCGCCGCCCAGATCGCCGCGGGGCGGACGCTGGCCGAGATCCCCAACGTCGTGACGGGGACGACGGTCGCCGCCTTCGAGCCCGCGCTGGACTACGTCGTCGTCAAGCTGCCGCGCTTCCCATTCGACAAGTTCCCGGGCGCGGACCGCAGCCTGGGGTCACAGATGAAGGCCACCGGCGAGGTCATGGCGATCGACCGGACCTTCGGGGCGGCGCTCAACAAGGCCCTTCGCGGCCTCGAGCAGGCCGGCGCCGGGCCGATGGGCGAGGACCCGTCCTGGGGCCCCACGTTCGCGTACCTCACCGCGGTCTACGCGGGCATCGACGCCGACGAGGGCGGCGCGGGGTTCGATGATCTGCCGCCCGACGACGCGCCCATCCGCTGGGTCGGCGAGGGCGGCGAGGCCTGCGAGAGCACCCGCTTTGCCCAGCGCTCGGGCGCCCCGATCGTCCTGAAGCGGTTCCTGGAGCCGTCCGACTCGCGCCTGTGGCGGGTCCTGGGGCTTCTGCGCCGTGGCGTGCCGCAGGAGGTCGTCCGGCGCGCGACCGGGATCAGCGCCTGGTTCCTCGCCGAGATGGGGCGCAACGTCCAGCTCGAGAGCGACGTGCGCACGATGGGGCCGCGCCTGGTCGACCCCGAAGACGACGAGGGCGCCACGCTTCTCGCGACCGCCAAGCGGGCCGCCTTTTCCGACAGGGACCTCGCGTCGCTCTGCGGGATGCAGGAGGCGGCCGTCCGCGGCGCCCGCCAGGCCCTGGGCATCGTGCCCGGATACGCGATGGTCGACACGTGCGCCGCGGAGTTTGCCGCCGAGACGCCGTACTTCTACTCGACTTATGCCTCGTCCGGCTCGCCGGCGGAGGCGCCTCCGGTCACCCGGCCCGCCGCGCTCGTCATCGGCAGCGGCCCGGTCCGGATCGGGCAGGGGATCGAGTTTGACTACTGCGCGGTCCAGGCGGCCGACGTCCTGCGACGCAACGGGTGGAGCGCCGTGATGGTGAACTCCAACCCCGAGACGGTGTCGACGGACTTCGACGCGTCCACGCGCCTCTACTTCGAGCCGCTGGACACCGAGAGCGTACGCAGCATCATCGAGTTCGAGAGCGCCGGGATGGTCAACCCCGACGGCACGATGGCGATGCTGCCCGCGGTCGTGGCGTTCGGCGGGCAGACGCCGCTCAACCTCGCCGGGCCGCTGGTCGCCTCGGGCGTGCCGCTGCTGGGCTCGGACCTCGAGGCCATCGACCAGGCCGAGGAGCGGACCCGGTTCTCCGCGCTCCTGGACCGCCTTGGCATCCCGCAGCCCGAGGGCGGCATGGCCGAGTCGATCGAGGAGGCGCTGACGCTCGCGGAGCGCATCGGCTACCCGGTCATCGTGCGGCCGTCGTTCGTGATCGGCGGGCTCGCCATCGACTTCGCCTACTCCCCGGAGGACCTGGTGCGGCACCTCGCGGCCGCGGCCGTCGTGGACCCGGACCGGCCCGTGCGCATCGACCGCTTCCTCGAGGGCATCGAGGTCGACATCGATGCCGTCTCGGACGGGAAGGACGTCCTGATCCCGGGGCTGCTGGAGCACGTCGAGCGGGCGGGCGTCCACTCCGGCGACTCGATCGGCGTCTTCCCGCCGCAGCACGTCGCCGAGGGCGACCAGAGCCTGATCGTCGCGACGATGCAGCGCATCTGCCTGGCGCTCGGCGCGCGCGGGCTGGTCAATGCGCAGTTCATCGTCCGCGACGACGGCGTGTACCTGATCGAGGTCAATCCGCGCGCCTCGCGGACCGTGCCGTTCATGTCCAAGGTCACCGGCGTGCCGATGGTGGAGCTCGCGGTCCGGATCTCGCTCGGCGAGACGCTGGCGTCGATGGGCTGGGAGGACGGCCTGCGCCCGGTCCCGCCGTTCGTGGCGGTGAAGTCGCCCGCGTTCTCGACGGCCAAGCTCAAGGGTGTCGACCCGTCGGTGGGGCCGTTCATGCAGTCGACGGGCGAGGTCATCGGCATCGCCGTGGACCCGCGGGTCGCGATGGCCAAGGCCCTCACCGGGGCCTCGCTGATCCCGCCGCGGGCGGGCGACGGCGTGGCGCCGCTGGTGCTGCTGTCCGTGGCGGACCGCGACAAGTGGGGCGTGCCGGACCTCGGGCGCGCGCTCGTCCGGGCGGGCTACCGGCTGGCGGCCACGGGCGGGACGCGGACGGCGCTGGCCGCCGTGGGGATCAGGGACGTCGCCCCGGTCGCGAAGCTGGGCGCGGAGCCGGTGGGCGACGAGGTGGGGATCCTGGAGCTGATCGCCAGCGGGGAGGTCCGGCTCGTGGTCAACACGCCGACGCCGCGGTCCGGGGCCGTGCGCGACGCCGCGGACATCCGCCACGCGACGATCGCCGAGGGCATCCTCTGCTTCACGTCGATCGAAACTGGGGTCGCGGCCGCCGAGGCGCTGGACCCGGCGATCTTCGACGGGATCGCGGAGGTGCGCTCGATCACCGAGTGGGTGCCGGCACCGGGGGTTGGCTCCCACTCGTAGGGTTCCGCGGCGCGTCGGCGTTCGGCTCCGACGGCGCCGAGGCTCGGCTCCGTCCCTCGGCCGAGGCTCGGCTCCGTTCCCTCATCTACGCCTGGGCAGCGTGGTAGGGGGACCCGATGGCCTCCGTCCGTCTCGCCTACTCCTCCCGGGCGTAGGCGAGGGCCTCCAGGCCGCTTCCCGGCTCTAGCACCACCTCGGGGCGTATCTG
>JANNHX010000299.1:0-9605 GCA_031404615.1 Chloroflexota bacterium | reverse complement strand
AGCTGGGCACGCCGAGCAGCGTCATGGCGCCAGCGGCTGGCCGGTGCCGCGGGACGAAGTCGTCGCCCAGAATGACCTCGGGCAGGTCCAGGTCCTCCGCCGCGGCGACCTCGGCCCGGCGGGTCGCCACGATCCGGGCGGGCTCGCGACCGCCATCGCGGACCGCCGCACGGACCTCGTCGAGGGTGAGGTAGAAGATGTCGTCGGCTTCGGCCAGCACGCCGCGGGCGACGAGCCGCTCGCCCAGCGCGAGGAAGGTGCCGCGGAACAGCTCGTAGCCGTACGTGTACTGGAAGCTGACCGATTCCCGGAGCCTTCGGAACGTCGCTGCGCGCCGGAACAGGCGGCCAAGGATCACCCGCTGCGGGCCCTTCACCATGGGGCGGACGTCGTCCCAGCCCAGCGCGGCGGACTCGGGAGCGGACTGCGCATGCAGGATCAGCCTGACGACGGTATCCGGCTGCTCGTGCCAGCGGGGTGTGGAGAAGTCGTTGCCGTTGTCGCCCAGGTGGCCGAAGCGGGCCAGGAACGCATCGACTCCCCTTCGCACGTCCGCCAGCGCCGGGTCGGCGGCGAGGGCCGCGTAGCCGCCCGTCTCGAGAGCCGCGTGCGCATCAACCGGCAGGGATGACGCCTCCACGGCGAGGGCGTCGAGGGCGCTGCGCGGGTCGAAGTCGTGGATCCCCTCCATGCCTCGCGCCGGGTCCACCCGCGCGCCGTCGATGCCCAGCGTCTCGCTCCGGCGCCGGACCAGCGAGCCGTAGGCGTTCATGAGCAGCGGTGCCACGATGTTCGCATAGGCCATCCTGCGGGTGAGCTGCATGAGCGTGTCAACGCGGGCGAGCAGCTCGGCCTCGCCCAGGATCCGCGGGACGATCGCCGCGATCGCGCGATAGCGCGCTTCGAGGATGGGGAGCTGCCGCTCGAGCTGCCGGTCATAGCCGTTGAGCCGCCAGGCAAGCCGGAGCATCCGGGGCGTGTGCCGGTACGTGGCGCGGGTGGGCTTGAAGCGGGGCCTCTCGCTGCCTGCGGGCAGGCCGAGGAGGAGCTCCAGCGACTCGCGTGGCATGCCGAGCGCCACGAAGATGTCGCCGATCGCCCCCATGTCGAAGTAGGCCCGATAGCCGAAGGCGCGGGCCAGCCGGCCCGGGTCGATGTCGTTGGGCCCGATGGCCTCGGTGAACAGGTCCACCCACGCCGCGTTCACCACCGGCACGTTCACGGACCACACCAGCGGCTTGATGATCCCCGGCAGGACCTCGCGGGCGATCCGGTTCGAGTAGACGCCGATGCCCTCGAGTCCCGTAATCGGCCGGACCTGGACCCAGTGCAGGTGCGTCCCGTCGTGGACCCACTCCACGTCCACGGGCCGCCCGAAGACCGACGCGATCCGACGCGTCTCGCGCGCGACTTCGTCCATGAGCGCGGGCTCCGTGACTGGCTCCGCAGGGCGGCCCGTGAGGGCGCCCCAGCGGTGGATCCACCGGTCGGGCGTCACGCCGTCCTGCACGAGCGCGTCGCCGCGGCCTTGGACCGCCTCGATGACCACCTCGTCCAGGCCCGAGAGCGGGTTCTTGCTGAACGCCACACCGGACACGACCGGGCTCACCATCCGCTGGACAACGACCCCCATCCGGATCTCCGAGGGGTCCACCCCGGCCCCGCGGGCGTAGGCCACGACCGCCGGCTCCTCCGCCGATGCGCGCACCTCCGCGGCCGCCGCGGCCACCGCGGCCGCGCCCCGGACGTCCAGGAGCGAGCGGAACTGACCGGCGAAGGTGTGCGCCGAGCCGTCCTCCACGTCGGCCGAGGAGCGGACGGCGTACGCGGCGTCCTCGTCGATCACCGCGGCCAGGAGCCCCGGGAGATCCGCGGCCGGCGTTGAGGACGGGATCGCCCAGCCCTGCGGCACCCGGAAGCCGTGGCGGTGCAGCCAGGCGAGGTTCTCGGCCTTGCGGCCGGAGCCGGGCGGGAGCGACCCCGACTCGAGGGCGGCGAGCGTCATCGGGTCATGGGCTCCGGGCTACTTGAACACGAGGAACGGCGTGTAGTCCGGGAGGATGCCAAACCCGCCGTCGTACAGATAGCCGAAGAAGTTCTCGAACAGGAAGACCCGGGGTGGCAGGAATGTGAACAGCACGTAGGCGGAACCCATGGCCAGGATCGCCGTCACGCCCAACACGTGGGCCGCACGGCCGCGTGGCGCTCCCGTGAGCAGCCGGTACGACGCCACCTGGCCCAGGGCCACGCCGATGGCGGCCGTGATCAGCGTGCCGATGAGCGCCCCCTTGCCGTAGATCGGTACGACGACGCCCACGTAGGCGTAGAAGCCGACGGCGATCGTCAGCGGCGTGATGACGATCGACGCCCCCTTGGCCGCCCAAACGTTGTTGACCTCGTGCCTGGTATAGGCGTGCTGGACGACGGCAAACAGCACCGCAGGCCAATAGAACAGCTTGAGGTGCTCCCATGTGGACTCGTTCACCGACGCGAAGGGCGCCGCCACCACCGCGAAGCCCGACAGCTCGAACAGGAAGTGCAGGAAGGACCCGACGAAGAAGATGACCAGGCCACCGGAGAACTCCCAGAGGGCGACCTTGCGCCGGTCGACCGCTGTGGGCAGGACCCGAGCACCGGCAGGCGCGGAGAGGGTCTCCGCGGTCTCGTCGGCCACGCTAGAGGACCCCGAGCAGGAACATGGCGCCCATCACCGCGATGCCCGCACCGGCGGACCGGAGGGCCGGGATCCCGGCGCTGTACTTCTTGGCAACCTCCCCGATCAGGACGCCGAGCAGGTGGAGCGTGGCCGTGCCGGCGAGGAAGCCAAGGGCGTACAGCACGGGCGCCGCGATCGTGGGCGTTTCCACACCGTGGGCGTAGCCGTGCATGGTTCCGAAGAAGCCCACGGTCGCGTAGATGAACAGGAGCGGCAGACGCCGGGCGAACGCGATGATGGTGCCGAGGACCACGACGGACACGGCGATGCCGAGCTCGATCAGCTCCATCGGGATGCCGCCGTAAGCGATGCCGATCAGTCCCCCGGTGGCCATGAACAGGACGAACGTCGCCGGCACCGTCAGGATGGCGCGCCCACCAATCTGGGTGGACAGGATGCCGACGCTGAGCATCGCGAGGAGATGGTCAGGACCCAGGACCGGGTGGGTGAAGCCGCCCAGGAATGAGCCGTACCGGATGACCTCCTGCTCGTGCGCGGCGACTGGCAGGGCAAGGGCGGCCCACAGCAGCAGGCCGATCCCGACCCCCCAGATCCGCGACATGCGCACTCGCAGCCCCTCCAAGGTGATCTCCTCGCGTCACGGGCTCTCGGCCAACTCGCCCGATGCTCACCCGTCGCTTCGCCGCTGGACTGGCGGGGAGTGGGCGGGCGCGCGATCGCCTCGTGGCGGCGAGGGTGGGATTCGAACCCACGGGGCTTGCGCCCGGCGCTTTTCAAGAGCGCTGCCATAGGCCACTCGGCCACCTCGCCGCGGGCGAGCATACCAGCGGGGGCTGCGGGGACGGTCCGCGTGTTCCCCGGTATCGTTCGCGCGTGATCCGCGCACCATTCGCCGACCGCGACCTCGCGCACGGCCACCTGATCGACCTGCGGGACGTGGTCAAGGACTACGTCACCGACGCCGGTCCGTTCCGCGCGCTCAAGGAGGTCTCGCTCCAGGTGGACGCCGGCGAGTTCATCGCCGTGGTCGGTCGCTCCGGCTCCGGAAAGTCCACGCTGATGAACATGATCACGGGCATCGACCGGCCCACCGCCGGCTCACTGGTCGTCGGGGGGACGAACCTGGCCAGTCTGTCCGAGAGCCGCATGGCGCAGTGGCGCGGCCGGACGTGCGGGGTCATCTTCCAGTTCTTCCAGCTGCTGCCCACGCTCACCGTGGTCGAGAACGTGATGCTGCCGATGGACTTCGCGGGCCTGTGGTCCACGAAGGAGCGCTACCAGCGGGCGATGCACCTGCTCGAGCTCGTCGGGCTCGACGACCAGGCGCGCAAGCTCCCGGCGTCCACCTCGGGCGGCCAGCAGCAGCGCGCCGCTATCGCGCGCTCGCTCGCCAACGACCCGCCGATCATCGTGGCGGACGAGCCCACCGGGAACCTGGACGAGGTCACGGCCGAGGAGGTCTTCGCGCTGTTCGAGTCGCTGGTGGCCGAGGGTCGCACGATCGTGATGGTCACGCACGACCACGAGCTCGCCGAGCGGACGCGCCGGACCGTGCACATGGTCGACGGGCGGATCCTGGACGGCACGCTCGAGGAGCCCTCCTCGGCCGCCTGATCCACGGCGGCCCGGCGCGCTACCCTTTGGGCGCGTCCATACGGAGAGGTGCACGTGTGACCGGCTACCAGACCTTCATGGTTCAGCGCATGGGGACCGAGGAAGGGCCCTACGCCGTCATGGACCTGCAGGCGCAGGCGAAGGCGGGCTACATCCGGGCCACCACGATGGTCCGTCGCGCGGACGGCACCGGGACGTGGTTCGTCGCCGGCGAGATCCCGGGCGTCTTCTCGGACAAGGACTGGATGACGGCCGTCCTGTTGTCGTTCTTCGTGGGCGTCCTGGGAATCGACCGGTTCTACCTCGGCCACACCGGGCTCGGGATCCTCAAGCTGATCACGCTCGGCGGGTGCGGGATCTGGGCGTTGATCGATCTCGTGCTGATCGCGATGGGCAACGTCAACGACTCGAACGGGCTCCCGCTGCGGCGCAACTGATGTCGACGGCGGGGCCGAGGCCGTCGGACGCGGCCGATCCGCCACTCCCCGTCCGCGCCCCCGATCCCACGCGGCGCCTCGCCGCCCTCGCGATTCTCGCCGCGTTCCTGCTCCCGGCCGCCGCGGCCGAGCGAGGCCCGGTCGTGTGCCCCGTCCGGCACGCCACGGGCCTCCCCTGTCCCGCTTGTGGCCTGACGCGGTCCTGGCGCGCCGTCCTGCATGGCCGCCCCGTGGAGAGCCTGCGGTTCCACCCGCTCGGGATCGTCGCGCTGGGCGGCGCGGCGGCCTACGCGGCGGGCCTGGACGGGCGCCTCGCCCCGGCGACGCGGGAGCGGCTCCGTCGTGCGTGGCCGATCGCGGTCGCGGGCTGGACGGGGGTCTGGCTCGTGCGGCTCGGCGCGGCGGCACGGCACCGGCGGCGCGCTGCCGACGGCGGCCGGGGCCGCTGAGTGAGGGCTGGCGGAGGGCCTGCGCGGGCCTCGGAGGAGACGCCATGCCCTGGACCGGACGACCGGGTCGCCCCGGGCCCAGGCCCGCCGTGATTGCGATCTGCATCAGATTCACCGTGTCCACGCGGGGATCGCGTGACGAAACCCGGGTTTCGGGCCCCAGGCCCTGTATGGACGGGCCGATCCTGATGCAAATGGCGATCAGGGGACCCACTGCAGGCTCAGAAGCGCATCCGTCAAGCGTGGCCCGGACCCCGGACCACCGGTTCCTGCCGCCGCTCCTGCGCGGCAGGTCGCGTGCTGACACGCAGGTGCGTAGGTTCGACCTGTGTCAGGGGGCCGGGCGCAGGAGCGGGTCCGCAGCCGTCTGCAAGCGGTCAGCGACGTGCGAATCGGGCCGCTAGACCTCGATGACGACCGTGCCGGCCAGCTTGTCGTGCCAGCCCTGGCGCTTCTCGTCAAACGCGATCCAGATAAATCCGAGCGAGAACAGGAAGCCGCTGACGATGTAGCCCAGCAGCCGGCCGATGGCCTGTCCGCCCGAGACCGGCCCGCCGTCGCTCGCGCGAACGACCCGCAGGCGCATGACCTTGTAGCCGACGGTCTGCCCGTCGCGCGACCACATCCAGGGCTTGTAGAGCACCGCGATGATGAAGCCGATGACGAGGAAGACTGTCCCGACGAGGGCCAGGATCCCGCCGCCGCTGTCGCTTCCCGCGCCCAGCGTCACGAGCATGATGCCGATGAAGTACGGGATTCCGGCGAGGATGCCGATCACGAACCCGTCAATGAAGTACGCAAGGAGCCGGCCCAGCCGGCTCGAGTACCTCATGCCCGGCGCGGGACCCGGCTGGTAGGCCGGCGGCGTGTAGCTGACCGGCGGCGGGGTGTAGGCGGCCTGCGGGGGCGGCGGCTGAACAGACACGGTCTTCCCTCCGCATCGATGATCGTCCGGCGGCGAGACCCCCTCAAGCCGTGGCCGGAGCGCCAATCCTATCCGTCCGCAGGTACGGCCGGAGCACCTCGGGCACCGTGACCGTCCCGTCGGCGTTCTGGTAGGCCTCGAGGATCGCCGCCACGATCCGCGGCAGCGCCAGGCCGGACCCGTTGAGCGTGTGGACCAGCTCCGGCTTCACGCCCTTCTCTGGGCGGTAGCGGATGGCCATTCGCCGGGCCTGGTAGTCACCGAAGTTGGAGCAGGAGCTGACCTCCAGCCAGCGCTCCACGCCCGGCGCCCACACCTCCAGGTCGTACTTCTTGCGCTGGACGAAACCCATCTCGCCGGTGCTCATCAGGAGCACCCGGTACGGCAGGCCCAGGCGCTGGAGCAGCACCTCGGCGCGCGCGGTCATCCACTCGAGCGCCTCGGGGCTGTCCTCGGGCTTCTCGAACAGGACCATCTCCACCTTGTCGAACTGGTGGACGCGCAGGATCCCGCGAGTGTCCTTGCCGGCGGCGCCCGCCTCGCGCCGGAAGCACGGCGAGTACGCCGCGTACCGGATCGGGAGCTGGTCGGCCTCCAGGATCTCGTCGCGGTGCAGGTTGGTGACCGGAACCTCGGCTGTGGGGACCAGGTAGAGGTCGTCGCGCGTGGCGACGTACATCTGGTCCTCCTTGTCCGGGATCTGGCCCGTGCCGCGCGCCGATGCGGCGTTGACGACCGCCGGCGGCCAGACCTCGGTGAAGCCGTGCTCCTCGGTGTGGACGTCCAGGAACCAGCTGATCAGGCTGCGCTGGAGCCTCGAGCCCGCGCCCTTGTAAACCGGGAACCCGGAGCCCGCAACCTTGGCGCCACGCGCGTTGTCGATGATGTCCTGCGCCTCGCCGATCTCCCAGTGGGGCTTGCGCTCCCAGGTGGAGCCGTCGGCGGCCGTGACCTCGCGGGTCGCGTTCTCGCCCCAGGTGCGGACGGTGACGTTCGCCTCCTCGCCGCCCACGGGAACCTCGGGGTCCGCGGGGTTCGGGATGCGGAGGAGCAGGTCCTCGAGCTCGGTCTCGGCCGCGGCGAGCTCCGCGTCGATCCGGTCGATGCGGGTCCCGGCGCGCGTGGAAGCGGCACGGAGCTCCGCGACCTCGGGGCCGTCCGGCTTTGCGCCGCCGCGAATCGCCTCGCCGATCCGCTTGGAGGCCGTGTTGCGTTCCGCCTTGAGGGTGTCGCTCTCGGACTGCAGGTGCCGGCGGCGCGCGTCGACCTCGATGGCCTGGTCCACCAGGGCCGGATCCTCGCGCTTGTCGATGGCGCCCTGGCGGATCCGGTCCGGCTCCTCGCGGAGCCGCTGCACGCCGACGCTCATGCGGTCGCCTCCCCGGTCTCCCCCGTGGCGCCGGCCTCAGTCAGCCGGCGGATGACGAAGTCGCGCTCCAGGCTCGCCAGCAGCCACCCGGCACGGGGGCCGTTGGGCCGGCCGAGGAACGCGAGATAGAGCGCGTTGAACGCGGCCCTGGCATCGAGGCCGTGCTCCGTGGCGACGGCGAAGATCGCGGCCTGCCACTGCTCGCCCGAGGCGGGCGCATCCCCGTGTGCCGCCCCCGCGAGCTCGCGCAGGAAGCCGCGCTGTTCCGGGCGGAGCTGTTCGGCCTCGGTCGGGAGGCCGTCGCGCCGGATCTCGATACGGGCGCGCTCCGGGGCGTAGGCCTCCAGCCAGCGGCGGACGGCCGCGAGCCGGGTCTCGAGCTCGGCGCTCTCCGCCTCGGTGAGGGGCGAGCCCTTTTCGGCCTCGACGCGGGCGCGCACGTCCACGCCCGGGACCTGGACGAGCAGCGCGAGGTGGCCGAACGCCGGCCGGAACGCGTCCGCCGCCGCCTTGACATCCGCCGCCGGATCGAGCAGCGAGAACCGGAAGATGTTCTCGTGGCCGGACGGCAGCTCGCCCTTGACCTCCTTGCCGGCGGTCGCGGCGCCGAGGCGGTCGAACTCGTCGAACAGGCGCGGCACGGCGTCCGTGCCCTCGGGGTCGAAGTCGAGGGCGGTCTCCGGGCGCTGGCGGACGAACAGGAACCGCAGCTGCTCCGGCGGCACGACGCTGCCGATGGTGTGGGCCGCGGCGCCACGCCCCTTGGACGTGGACATCTTCTTGCCGCCGATGTTGAGGAACTCGTAGGGGAAGTTGAGCGGCGGCTCGCGGTCGAAGACCTCGCGGGCGATGGCGTTCGACCGGTCGCGCGACCCGCCGGCCGTGGCCAGGTCCTTGCCGTTGGGCTCGATCGTGACCCCGAACAGCGTCCACTGCGCGGCCCACTCGAGGTTCCACGGCAGCTTGGCCGCGCCGCCGAACGGCGCGAGGCGGCCCTGCCAGCCGCAACCCGTTGCCCACGTCACGAGGTCCGGCCTGCAGTGAACCGCGACGGTCTCGCCGTCCCAGTCGGACGCGATGGTGGTGCCGATCTTGCCGCAGCTGGGGCACACGACGCCGAGCGGCAGCCAGTGGTCCGGGTGCTGGACGTTGGCGACGCGGCGGTACACGTCACGGACGACGGCGGCGCGCTCGAGTGCAGTGCGGATGAACGGGTCCATCTGCCCTGTCGGGTAGATATCGCTCATCCAGTAATAGCGGTCCGGGTGGATGCCCAGGCCCGCGAACGTGTCGATGAAGATGCCGGCGAAGTGGCGTGCGTAGGAGGCGTGGCAGTCGCCGGCCGGGTCCGGGACGTGGGCGAGGGGGCGGCCCATCTCCCGTTCGATCGCGTCGGGCGAGAGGAGCGCCTGGGCGTCCATCGGGTCCATGTCGTCGACGCCGTAGAGGAGCGTCGTCTCGAGGCCGCGCGCGCGCAGGGCGCGGGTGATCACGTCGAGGATGACGGGGCCGCGCAAGCTGCCGACGTGGACGGTGCCGGACGGGGTCTTGGAGTCGTTGACGACCTGCGGCCCTTCAACGGATGCGGCCAGCTCGTCCGCCCAATCCACTTCGGTTGACTCCCTCTCATGGGCGTCGCCCAGGCCGACCCATGGCGGCGTTGGCTCCTGCGCTCCCTCGCTCACGCACGCCGGTGTGCGCTCGCTCCCGTGCTCGTCGCCGCCTTGCCCTGAACCGGCCTGAGCGACGTTTGACGATCGACGATCGGCGACGGGGAGCGATGAAGGACGACCTACTTGATCTCGACGATCGTGTACGCGAAGTCGCCGGCGGGGACCTTCACGACGACCTTCTCGCCCTTGCGCTTGCCGAGGAGGGCGCGGCCGACCGGCGACTCGTTGGAGATGCGGCCATCCGCGGGCTTCGCCTCTGCGGACCCGACGATCATGAAGGTCTCGGCGCCGTCCTCACCGGTGACCTTCACGGTCGAACCGATCTGGACGTGGTCCGTGGATGTGTGCTCTTCGATGAGCGTCGCGTTCTTGATCATGCCCTCGAGCGTCTGGATGCGCCCTTCGACGAAGGCCTGCTCGTTCTTGGCGTCCTCGTACTCGGCGTTCTCAGACAGATCCCC
>JANNHX010000298.1:0-4525 GCA_031404615.1 Chloroflexota bacterium | reverse complement strand
GTAGTAGAAGGAATCCGGATACGCCGGGTCAGGGAACCCGGCGGCGACCACGAGCCGCGCCACAAGGGCAAGCAGGAACAGGGTGACGGGCGTGCGCACTGCCGGTGCAGCCTAGCACCGGGCCCGAGTGTGGCAGACCGGTACGAAGGGGCTACGCAGGCGCGTCCGGATGCGACGCCACGCGGGTGTCGCGGACGGGTAAGGTCCGGGCGTGACCACCGGGGCCCGATCCACGCGCAGCCGCCTCCGCCCGATCGGGCACGGGCTGGTGCTGGCCGGACTGCTCGTGGTCGGGTACCTGTTCGTCGACATCGCGCCCAGGGTGGGCACGTTCGGGTTCGACGCCTTCGCCTATTGGGCCGTGGACATCGCCGATCCGTACCGCGTCCCCGTCGGGGGCCTGGGCGCCTTCACCTACACCCCGGTGGCCGCCCGCCTGTTCGACCCCGCGGGCCTCCTGTCATGGCCCGCCTTCCTCTGGATCTGGTCCGCGCTCCTCCTGGGGACCGTGGTCTGGCTCGGCGGGCGCAGGTTCCTCTGGATCCTCGCCTTCCCGCCGGTCGGGCTGGAGCTGTTCCACGGGAACGTGCACCTCCTGCTCGCCGCGATGTGCGTGCTCGGCTTCCGCTACCCGGCGGTCTGGGCCTTTGGGATCTTCACCAAGGCAACCCCGGGCATCGGGCTCCTGTGGTTCCTGGTCCGGCGCGAGTGGCGGAACCTCGGGATCGCGCTGGGGCTGACCGCCGCGATCGGGGCCGTGTCGCTCCTCGTCGACGGGCGGCTCTGGACGGACTGGATCGCCCTCGCGGTCAACGCGGAGTCCGGCGGCCAGGTGACGCAGGCCCAGGTGCCGATCCCACTCCTGATCCGGATCCCGGCCTCGGCCGTCATCGTGATCTGGGGCGCGCGTACGGACCGGCGCTGGACGGTGCCTGTGGCCGTGACGCTGGCGCTGCCCGTCCTGTGGCCATCAGGGTTCGCCGTGCTCGCGGGGTGCCTCGCGCTGTCGCCGATGGCGGGGCGGCCGTGGTTCCGGCTCGGGGGCACGAAGACCGGGTCCGAGCCTGGGCGTGACCCCGGGACGACGGCATGACGACGCCTGGCAGGCCGGCGTTCCACCTGTCGGCGTCGGGCCGGCGCGGCGTGATCATCGTGCTCGTCCTCGCGTCCGTCCTGGGGCTGCTCATCGGCCTCGGGGGGCGCTGCGGCTCCACCTCTTCACGGACCCGCTGGCGGACGTCCGAGCCTACTACGACGCCGGGGCGCGCCTTAACGCGGGGCTGCCCCTCTACGACCAGGCCGCCACCATCGACGATCCGGCGTTCTACCGCTACCCACCCCTGCTCGCGATCCTGTTCCGCCCGCTCGCGCTGCTGCCGTTCGAGACGGCAGC
The DNA here is from genome assembly GCA_031404615.1 of Chloroflexota bacterium. Classification (GTDB taxonomy): domain Bacteria; phylum Chloroflexota; class Limnocylindria; order Limnocylindrales; family CSP1-4; genus CAIXZV01. Next base: position 3,132 of record JANNHX010000298.1, on the reverse strand, counting down.
GTTGATCTGGGAGGCGATCCTCGTCGCTGTCACGGTCCTGACCATCGTCCGGCTCCGGCCCCGTCGGGTCGTGCTCCTCGCGACGGGGATGCTCGCGATGCCCCTGCTCTGGACGTTGGCGATCGGGCAGGCCCAGGCGCTGGTCACGGCACTGCTGGCCGTCGGGTCCCCTTGGGCCGTGGCGTTCGCGGGACACCTCAAGCTCACGCCGTGGCTGGTGGGGATCTACTGGGCCGGTCGGCGGGATTGGCGGTCCCTGGGCCTCCTGGCGGCGTGGATCGCCGGCCTCGGCCTCGTCCAGCTGGTCCTCGAACCGGCGAACTCGATCGCGTTCCTGGCCTTCTCGTCGCTCGAGCAGGTGGGCGACGTGGTGAACCTGTCGCCCTTCGCCGTCTCGCCGGTCCTGTGGGGCGTGACTGTCGTGGTCCTGGGTCTGGTTGCGTGGCGGCTCGCCCCGACCCGCTGGGGCTGGGCTGCGGCCGTCGTGCTGGCCGTCGGCGCGACGCCACGCCTGCTGGCGTACCAGCTCTCGACGCTGCTGGCGGCGCTCGGCGGGCCGCGTGGCATCGACCGCGCGAGTACCACTCGGCATGGTCCTCCGGTCCCGGTTACAGAACGCACCACCGCGCCATAGACTGCGGCGATGCCTGAGCCCACGCTGACGCTTGTCCTGCCGGCCCACAACGAGGAGGCCCGGATCGGCTCTGCCCTGGACGAGCTCTTCGGCTACCTGCACCGTCGCGGCGAACTCGCGCGCGAGGGGCGCCCGGGCGCCGAAGAGCTCCCGCACGTCATCGACGTGCTCGTCGTGGACGACGGCTCCACCGACGGCACGGCCGCGCTTGTGCAGGCCCGTCCCGAGCACGCAGCGGGTGAGCTGGAGCTGCTCACGGTCCCGCACGGCGGGAAGGGCGCCGCCGTCCGGGCGGGCATGCTCCACGCGAAGGGCGACTTCGTGGTCTTCACCGACGCCGACATGGCCACGCCCCCGGACGAGATCGTGCCGCTGATAGCCCAGCTCCTGACCGTCGACGCCGCCTATGGATCCCGGATCCAGCCCGACGGCTCGGACATGCGCGCCTCGCAGCCAGGCTGGCGACGCGCCCTCGGCAAGACATTCCACCTGCTGGCCTCGATCTGGGTCGTGGGCCCGGTCCAGGACACGCAGTGCGGGTTCAAGGGCTTCCGGCGCGAGGTGGCGCGGGACGTCTTCGCCCGCCAGGAGATCACCAGCATCGTCTTCGACGTCGAGGTGATCTTCCTCGCCCGCAAGCGCGGCTACCGCCACGCGATCGTGCCGGTCCGATGGGCCGACCGTCGTGGGTCGCGCATGCACCCGGGCCTGCGCCTCGCCATCCGCGTCGCCTGGGACCTGTTCCGGATCCCGCTGATCCATCGCGATGTCCGCCGCGCCGCCCGCGGGACGGGCGACCGCGCCGCCACCTGACCGCGCGCTGCCGATGCGCCTGACCGCGGCCCTGGCACGGATGCTGCCGCTTGTCGCGATCGTGACCTTCGGTCTCGGCGTCGCCGCCACGATCGCCGTCGCCGGTGACACGCTCGGCTACGACTTCCTCGCCTACCATGCCGCCGCGTCGCGGGTGATCGCGGGCCAGCCCGCGTACGACACCTCGTTCGAGGCGGCCGGCGGCTTCGGGCTCTTCTACTACCCGCCCACGATCATCCCGCTGATCCTGCCCTTCGGGCTGCTCTCGGCCAGCGTGGCGACCTGGGCCTGGATCGGAGTGCTGCTCGCGGCCTTCGCGGCCGGCGTCGCCCTGCTGCCGGTCTTGCGCCAGGTGCGCTGGGGCATCGTGCTCCTCGCGGGGCTGTCGTGGCCGTTCCTGTACGCCATCAAGCTGGGCCAGGTCGGGCCGCTGCTGTTCCTGCTGATGGCGGTGGGGTGGCGCTGGATCGACCGCGGCCCGGTGCTCGGGGCGACGGGCGCGCTGGGGGCTGCGATCAAGCTCCAGCCTGGGCTCATCCTCGCCTGGGCGCTGCTGACGCGGCGATGGACGGCTGTGATCACCGGGACCGCGGTGTTGGTCGGGCTGGCGGTTCTGGCGACGCTCGTCGCGCGCGTCGGGGCGTGGACGGACTTCCTGACCTTGATCACGCGGGTAAGCGACCCGATCACGACGCCGCACAACTTCACGCCCGGCGCGGTCGGCTTCCAGCTGGGCGCCTCGCGAGAGGTCGCGGTCCTGGTCCAGTACGCGTCGATGGTCGCGGCTCTGCTCGCCGTCGTCGTGACCGCCCTCCGGCTGGGGGCCGTGCCGTCGTACCTGATCGCCGTCATCGCCAGCCAGCTGCTCTCGCCGATCCTGTGGGACCACTACGCGCTGCTGCTCCTGCTGCCGGTCGCCTGGCTGCTGGACCGGGGGCACTGGTGGGCGATCGTCTTCGCGCTGGCAGCACCCGTGTTCCTCGTGGGACAGGTGCCGGCGATCGTGTATCCCGTGGCGTTCTGGGCGTGCCTGGCCGCGGTCGTGGTCGTGGGGGCGCGGCAGCCGGGAACGCGCGCACTGAGCTCGGAGCCCGGATCATCAGGCGGGGACGATGACCGGCTTGGATGACGGCTCGCGAAGCGCCGGGATCCGACCGGCGAGGAGGTTGGCGCCGGTCACGAGCGCGATCCCCAGCCACATGCCCTCGGCGGTGTAGGTGGCGATGAGGATCACGGCGATGAGCGCGAGCTCGCGACGGACCTCGAGCATCGCCGGGATTGTCAGGAGCAGCGCGTACATCCGCAGCGACGGCGCCCCGATCGTCGTCAGCAGGCCGATCCAGAGTCCAGCCCGCTTCGGCGGCACGAACAGGCAGGCGACCATCGAGGCGGCGGCCACGGCGAGGGTCACCATCGGCGGCATACCGCTGGTCATGCCTGCGCCTCCCAGCGCCCACGCCGGGTCCGCTGCCCGTGCAGATTGCGCAAGCCAGTCCTGCCACACGCCGAAGCCCGTCACCGGCAGCATGGCGACAGCGATGAGGGCGAGCGCCGCGAGGCCCGCGAGCGCGGCCCGGGGCCGCAGGCGCAGCAACCCCACCCAGGCGTGCGCCTGCGAGACCTTTACGGCCGGGATCACGCCCGCCAGCAGCCCGTCCGCGAGGGCGGGGCGATGGTCGCCCGGG
>JANNHX010000297.1:0-4005 GCA_031404615.1 Chloroflexota bacterium | reverse complement strand
GCGGTCCCGGGAGCGTGTTGCCGCCCGGGAAGCAAGGAGTTATCGCGATGATGGGCTATGACGTGACGGGCTGGGGCGGCGGGTTCTGGATGCTGGGTGGCCTCCTGCTGGTGATCGGGGCCGTCATCCTGGTCGTCTGGCTGGTCACCAGGTCGTCGCGCTCCAGCGATCCGTCGGCCCAGGGTGCATCCCGCCCGACGCCGAGCCAGATCCTGGGCGAGCGATTTGCCCGCGGCGAGATGACCGACCAGGAGTTCGAGCAGGCGAAGAAGGCCCTCGGCCCCGACCGATGACATGGCGCGCGCCGTACCGGACGATACCGACGACGGCTGACGTCCTCCCGGGGTGGGCGGGAGACCGTGCGTTTGGCGACGGTTCAGGGAGGGTGTGTACGGTGGCAGTCCTCGCGTCACACGTCCGCGCCTGGGCTGGTACCTATTGCTGTTCGACGGGATCGTTGGTCCCATGGCGGGCGACTGCGAGCGGACCTGATCCTCTTCGGTGGGTGCTGCCTGCGCGCACCACCCCGGCCTGGCCCGGCCGAGCACTATCCTCGGGCGGAGCCACGCACTCCTCAGGTCAGGGATGATCCGACGCAACACGCGAACCACTACCGGCGCTGTACGCCGCCGCACGGAGCCGTCGTCGGTCGCCGCCGCCGGCCCGGCGTCACCGGTCGCCGCCCGGCCTGACCCGTTCGAGCTCGGTCTCGTGGAGTCCGTCGCACGGATAGGCTCGTATTCCGTGGATGTCGAGTCCGGGCTGTGGGTGAGCTCGAGCGGCCTCGATGCGATCTTCGGCATCGACGGTGCATTCGAACGGACCGTTGAGGGGTGGGCCTCGATCGTCCACCCGGCCGACCGCACCGCGATGCGCACCTACTTCGCCGAGGTCGTCCTCGCCGCCGGCCAACCGTTCGACCGGCAGTACCGGATCGTCCGTGCCGACTCGGGCGAGATGCGCTGGGTTCACGGACGCGGTGCGCTCGAGTTCGAGCCGTCGGGCCGTCCGCGGCGCATGTTCGGCACGATCGCCGACATCACCGACCGGCACAAGGCCGAGGAGGCGCTCGCCGCGTCCGAGCGCCGCTACGCCGCGATCTTCGACGGGACCAGCGAGGCGATCCTCATAGCCGACCCGGCGACGCTGCGCCTGCGGTGGGCGAACGCGGCAGCGACCGAGCTCCTGGGATACGCGCGTGACGAGCTCGAGCGCATGACGATCCGCGACCTGCATCCGGCGGACACCCTGCCGGCGATCCTCGGCCGGCTCGCAATCGTCAGTACCGGCGGCGGGATCGATCGCTCGGTTCCCTGCCTGCGCAAGGATGGCCGGGTCGTGCTGGCCGACATCCGGGCCTCGGCCATCGTGATCGACGGCGTGCCCTACGTCTCGAGCTTCTTCTCCGACGTGACCGAGATCCGCCGCCTCGAGGCACACCACCGCACGCTCGCCATGGCGCTCGAGCAGGCGAGCGAGGCCGTCCTGATCACGGGCCTGGCCGGTGACATCGAGTACGTCAACCCGGCATTCGAGCGGGTCTCGGGCTTCCGGCGCGAGGAGGCCATCGGCCGGAACCCGCGATTCCTCAAGAGCGGCCACCAGTCCGAGGGCGTGTACCGCGCGATGTGGCGAAGCCTCACCCAGGGCCAGACCTGGACCGGACCGCTCGTCAACCGGGGCAAGGACGGATCCCTGTTCGAGGAGGAGGCGACGATCTCGCCGATCCGTGGGGCCGACGGCGCCGTCTCCGGCTACCTCGCCGTGAAGCGCGACGTGACGGCGATCCGCGCCGCCGAGTCCAGGCTTGCCGCCGAGGTGCGTGAACGGGCCCAGGTCGCGGCCGCGCTGGCCCGTCTCGAGCCTGGCCCGACAGCCGAGGAGACGGCCGCGGCCGTGTGTGACGAGCTGCTCTCGCTGCCCGGGATCGATGTCGCCGCCATCCTGGACTTCGCGGAACCCGGGCGAGTCGTGTTCCTCGCCGTCAGCGGACACGACGGGACCTTGCCCGGCCCTGGCCCGCAGCTGGCGCCCGGTCGAGTCGAGTCCATGTACCAGCGGGCGCTCCAGGGCGCCTGGGCCGAGTCGTGGACGGGGCGATCGGTGCAGGGCACGGATCAGAGGCTGTTGGGAGTCGATATCCAGGCGGCAGCCTTTGCCCCGATCCGCAACGGCGACGGCCTGCTCGGCCTCGTGGCCGCAGGCACCCGCGACCCGGCCTACGCCCGCCACCTCGTCGAGGACCTGCCCGCCGTCGGGGAGTTCGCGGCGACAGCGAGCGCGCTCCTCAGCCGGTCCCTCGAGTGGTCGCACCGGTCGACGATTGCGCGAGCGCGGATCCTGCGGGTCCTGGCCGACCGGGACTTCGAACCCGTGTTCCAGCCCATCGTGGCCCTGAGCTCAGGGCGAACGGTTGGCTTCGAGGCGCTGACGCGGTTCGCGGACGGCACCCCGCCGGACCACCTGATCGCTGAGGCGTCACGGCTGGGCCTGGGACGTGACATGGAGCTCGCAACGCTGGCCGCGGCGATCACGGCGGCGAGGACGCTCCCTGCCGATCGCTGGCTCAGCCTCAACGTGTCGCCCGACGTGATCGTCAACTCGAACGAGCTGGCGGAGCTCGTCGCCACTCGAACGGGTCCAACCGTGCTCGAGGTGACTGAGCACGCGGCCATCGACGACTACCCGGCCGTGCGCGACGCCATCGCCCGCCTCGGGCCATCCGTCAGCCTCGCCGTCGATGACGCCGGAGCGGGGTTCGCGAGCCTGCGCCACGTGGTGGAGCTCAATCCGCAGTTCCTCAAGGTCGACATCAGCCTCGTGCATGCGATCGATCGTGATCTGACGCGGCAGGCCATGGTCGCCGGCCTCACGCAGTTCGCCCAGCGAGCCCGGTGCACGGTGATCGCCGAGGGGATCGAGTCCCTGGCCGAGCTTGCCATGCTCCGGGAGCTCGGCGTCCCCCACGGACAGGGCTACCTGCTTGGCCGCCCGGGCGCCCTGCCCGCGACGCCGCGACGGCGGCCCGGTCCAGCGCGGGATCGTGCTGCGACGGTGCGTGTGGGCGACCATGCCTGAGCCGCGGGCTGATGGGCCGACGACTGACCGGCGGGCCTGGTGGCCGCCGCGGTCAGTCCGGTGGACGTGGCGACGACGGGGCGATCCCGCGCATCACCGGGGCATCCCCGCCGCACCCAGGATGTGCGGCACGCTGGTCACGGCGCCCAGGACCACGGCGGCCAGGAGCGACAGCGACCCGGCCAGCCGAAGTGCAGACGGTGGTGCGGATCCGCCCTTCGCACGAAGGACCCACCACGTGAGCGTGCATGCGCCCACGACGGCCAGAGCCCAGCCGGCCCTGATCGCTGCGCGGTACTCGGGCTGGTCGAGCAGGGTGGCGACGACGATGGGAAGGATCAGGATCAAGCCCGCCAGGGTGACGACCAGGTAGACGGCCGTCGAGGTCCTCATCCCCCGGAGCGGATGCGGCAGCCGGGCATCCAGGGCGCCATCCACGAGCGCGATCGAGAAGCCGACGAGGCCCACGAGCCCGACGAGCAACATGACAACCACCGGGTCGTGGTCGAGGATCACGAAGTCGATGTTCGTCCGCTGGATGAGCGGCGGTGTCCCGAGGGCGATGGCTGCGAGTGCCGTCACGAGCGCTCGAGCAAGGCCCCGGCCAGGGATCCACGGGCTGACGATGACCCAGATCGTCCCGGCCACGAGGCCCATGCCAAGGCCGCTGAACGTGATCAGGGCGAGTGTCCCATTCAGGGTGATGTGGCCGATCACCTCGCCCGCCTCGGTCGTGGCGCCGACCGTGTCCTCGTGCAGGATCGTGGCCACCCGCATGACCAGCCGGCCGCCGAGACCCGCGACGAGGATCCCCACGATGATGCCGGCGAACCCGCCCCGGGTGATGTCCCGAATGACCTCGCCGGCGGGCGAGACCGCCGATCGCCCGTCGGCAGGCGTCGGCGAGGCTGCGGTGCTCACAAGGAG
>JANNHX010000296.1:0-1638 GCA_031404615.1 Chloroflexota bacterium | reverse complement strand
ATCGACTTCCGGTGTAGGTGTGCGCGGCGGCATCGCCGCGCAGGGGACGCGGCCTGAGGCCAGTCACGACCTGACGGATCGTGCCGACCTGAGGGTCGGCCCGTGGCAACGCTCGCGCCCGAGCGGCCACCTCTCCTGGCGCTGTGACAGGCCGCCGGTCCCTGGCTTGCGTCCTTCGGTACGCGCATCCCGCCCTTCCTGGAGACAGGCCGATGGCCTCCGCATCTTCTCGCACCGTGTTCGCACCTCCCTCGCCAATCCCCGCCCCCTGCTGCCTGAACCACACGCATGACGCCCATCGCCTGGCGCAGTCGATCGCGTCGGTGGCGACGCCCGGGACGCTCCTGGACATCGGCTGCGGCTCTGGCAGCGTCTCGATCCCCGTCCTGCTCGCACGACGAGACCTACGGGTCGTCGGCGTGGAGGTCTCGGCCGCGACTGCGGCCGTCGCCCAGGGCCGTGCCGTCCAGCACCGAGTTGCGGACCGGTTCGACGTCGTCCTTGGTGATGCGCTCGATATCGGGCTCCCGCATGGGCGATCCGTGGTCTCCAACCCACCGATGCTGCCGACGGAACCCTGGTTCTCGCTGCCGTCGCCCGAGGGAGGCGAGACGCTGTTCTGGATGGCGCTCGTCCGCAGGGTCGCCGCGTGGCCGGAGGTTGCGGACGTCTGGCTGCACCTCTTCGACTTCCAGGGCGTCGGCCGCCGATCCAGAAGCTTCCCGACCGTCGAGGAGCTGGCGTCCGCGGAAGGTTTCGAGTCGGCTATCCCCATCGCGGCTGGCGGGCTGTGGGCCCCGACAGCGCCACTGCAGCTGCACTCCCCGCCCTCCGGCGCCTGTTTCCCGCGGCCATGGCGAACGTCAACGGCATCGACGTGCGCTTCGCCGACCTTCCTGACGAGCCGAGGGGGCCGGTCCTCATCCACCATTCAATCGTGCGCCTTCATCGGGCGCGCCGCGTGCCTGGAGATCTCCGATGACCACCCTCGTGGAACCCGCCATGACCGCTGGCGTAGCGTCGTACTGCGACTCGGTCCTCGACCTCGTTGGCGGCACGCCACTCGTGCGGATCTCGCGCCTCACGCTGGGCCTGGGCCGAGCCGAGGCCCAGCCGCTCCTGCTCGCCAAGATGGAGATGCTCAACCCCGGCGGCTCCGTGAAGGATCGCATCGGCCTGCCGATGATCGAGGCCGCCGAGCGCGCGGGCCTCCTGCGGCCGGGCGGGACGATCGTGGAGCCGACGTCCGGCAACACCGGCCACGGCCTGGCAATCGCTGCGGCCCGCAAGGGCTACCGCTGCATCTTCGTGATGGCCGACAAGCAGTCTCCCGAGAAGCGAGCCCTGCTGCGAGCGTACGGCGCCGACGTGGTCGTCTGCCCCACCGACGTCGAGCCTGAGTCTCCCGAGAGCTACTACTCCGTGGCGCGCCGTCTCGTCGAAGAGACGCCGGGTGCCTTCAGCCCCGGCCAGTACTGGAACCAGGAGAATCCCGCAGCGCACGAGCGGACCACCGGGGCAGAGATCTGGGAGCAGACCGCGGGACGGATCACCCATCTCGTCGCGTCGGCAGGAACGGGCGGGACGATCAGCGGGACGGGCCGCTACCTCAAGTCGCGCAACCCGGCCATCGAGATC